>NZ_JBFBBE010000018.1:0-134649 GCF_040682555.1 Streptomyces sp. NPDC051172 | reverse complement strand
GGGTTTTTATCTCCACCCAAACCCAGACGCCCCCCCTGTCCTTGGGGGTGTTTTTGTGGGGGGGGCGGCCCCGGGGCCCCCCCCGAGGACCGCCGGGCCGGCTTCGTGACCGCTCACCGTAGTGCAACGGCCCAGGTCGGCCCGTCTGCCCCCCGACGCGACGGAACGACAGGACGAGACTGCCGGTCGGCGATAAACGAACGATGAACGCCCGCCCCCGGCCCCCGGTTGCCGTCGCACCGGCGGAGCGCTCAGGCGAGCGTCAGCGGTGTGAGGAGCGGGCGGACGGTCTCGGCCTCCGGGGCGCCGAGCGCCTCGAACAGCTCCAGGGCCTCGCGCCAGCAGACCTGCGCGCGCCCCGACTGGCCGATGCCGCTCAGCCCGTGGCCGAGGGTGACCAGGACGCCCGCCCGGCGCCAGTCGCCGCCGATGCCGCGCAGCACGGTGAGGGCGCTCTCGGCGTTGGCCGCGGCCTGCGCCGGGCGCCCGGCGGCCAGGTCGACCTCGGCCAGCCGGAACAGGGACATGCCCTCCCACAGCCGCTGGCGGCTGTCCCGGAACACGGTCAGGGCCTCCTGGAGGCGGGCGGCCGCCTCGGGCAGCTCGCCGTGCTCGGTGAGCGCGAGCCCCAGCGCGTAACGGCCGTTGGCGCCCTTCAGCGCATGCCCCATGGCGTCGTACATCTCCATGCCCTGCCGGGCCAGGGACACCGCGCTGTCGGTCCGCCCGGTGGCCAGGTGGATCCGGGAGAGGTTGCACAGCACGGCCGCCTCGCCCGCCCGGTCGTCGCAGGCGCGGAAGCCCTCGATGGCCCGGTTGATGTGGGTCTCGCCGTCGTCGTGGCGGCTCTGGTAGAGCGCGATCACGCCGAGGATGTTGGACGCCCAGCAGTCGGCCAGCGGATCGGGCGCGGCGCCGATCAGCTCATGGGCCAGGGCCGCCTCCTCGTCCGCCAGGTCGAAGCGGCCCGTCACGCTGTGCGCGTACCCCAGCGTGATCAGCGCCCGCGCCTCCGCCCGGGTGTCCCCGGCCTCCCGCGCGGCCTGACGCAGGGCCGAGGCGACCCCTTCGTAGGCCTTGGAGTTGGTGCCGGACTCCGCGAGGTCCACGGCGGCCCACAGCAGGTCGACCGCTCGCCGCAGGGAGCCGGAGCCGGCGGACTGGCGGACGCAGGCCAGCAGGCAGACCGCCTCCGAGTACAGCCAGTCCTGCGCCTGGTGCCGGTCGGCGAAGGTCAGCCCCTGGTACTCCGGGGCGGCCAGGTGGTCGACCAGCCGGTCACCGGGCCGCTCGATCAGATAGACGCCCGCCGTGGTGGCCAGATAGAAGTCCAGCAGCCGCGACATCGCCGCATCACTCCCCCACTGCCCGAAAGGCGTGGGAGGTGCCCCCACGCTCGGCGGCCACTCGTCCCGCTCCGCGCATGCACGCGCGTAGAGGCGTACGAGATCGTGGTACCGGTAGCGGCCGGGTGCCGCCGATTCCAGCAGCGAGGTGTCGACGAGGGCCTCCAGCAGGTCCTCCGTCTCCTCCGCCGGCAGGTCGAGCACCGCCGCGGCCGCCGCCAGCGAGATGTCCGGCCCGTCCGCGAGGCCCAGCAGCCTGAACGCCCGTGCCTGGGCCGGCTCCAGCGCGCCGTAGCCGAGTTCGAAGGTGGCCTTGACCGCCAGGTCGCCGGCCTGCAGTTCGTCCAGGCGTCTGCGCTCGTCCGCGAGCTTCGCGGCCAGCACGGAGACCGTCCAGGTGCGGCGGGCCGCCAGCCGGGACGCGGCGATGCGGATCGCCAGCGGCAGGAAGCCGCAGGCCGCCACCACGTCCAGGGCGGCCTCGCGCTCGCTCGCCACCCGTTCCTCGCCCACGATCTTCGTGAACAGCGACAGCGCCTCGTCGGGTGACATCACGTCCAAATCCACCAGATGGGCCCCGGCGAGATCGACCATCCGCACCCGCGAGGTCACCAGCGCCGCGCAGCCCTCCGTGCCCGGCAGCAGTGGCCGTACCTGCGCCGCGTCCCGTGCGTTGTCGAGCAGGACCAGCACCCGGCGGCCGTCCAGGACGGACCGGTACAGCGCCGCCCGCTCCTCCAGTGAGTCCGGGATCGCCGAGTCGGCCGTACCGAGGGCCCGCAGGAACGAGCCGAGCACCGTCTCCGGTTCCGCCGCCCGTGCCCCCGCGCCCTGGAGGTCGACGTACAACTGGCCGTCCGGGAAGGCCGTCCGTGCCTGGTGGGCGACGTGCACGGCCAGTGTGGTCTTGCCGACGCCGCCGATGCCGGCCACCGCCGACACCGCCATCACCCGGCCCTCGGCCGAGGACAGCACCTCGCCGAGCTCCTGGACGAAGGCCGCGCGGCCCGTGAAGTCGGGGACGGTGGCGGGCAGTTGGGCCGGGCGGACGGGGGCGGCGGCCGGTTCGGCCTGCGGGGACTGCGGCTCCGCGAGCCCCGGATCCGCCCGCAGGATCCGCTGCTGCAGCTCCCGCAGCCCCGGCCGCGGGTCCACGCCCAGCTCGTCCGCCAGCAGGCGGCGGGTGTCCGCGTACACAGCCAGCGCCTCCGCCTGGCGGCCGCTGCGGTACAGGGCCAGCATCAGCAGTTCGCGCAGCCGCTCGCGCAGGGGGTGGGCGGCGGTGAGGGCGGTCAGCTCCGACACGGCCTCCGCGTGGCAGCCCTGTTCCAGGTCCATGTCCAGACGGGACTCCAGGAGTTGCAGCCGCCACTCCTCCAGGCGGACCCGCTGTGCCTCCGCGTACGGGCCGGGCACGCCGGCCAGCACCTCCCCGTCCCACAGCGCCAGCGCGCGGCCGAGCAGCTCACGGGCCTGGAACAGGTCCCCCGCGCTCTTCGCCTTCTCCGCCTCGGTGGCCAGGTCCTGCGCCACGGTCAGGTCGAGGGCGCCCTCGGCCAGTCCGCGCACCGCGTACCCGCCGGACTCGCTCACCAGGACCCCGGGGTCCAGCACCTTCCGCAGCCGCGAGGCGTACGTCCGCAGCGCCGCGAGCGCCTGCGAGGGCGGTTCCTCGCCCCACACGGCGTCGATCAGCTCGCCCGCGGTGGCCGTGCGGCCCTCGCGCAGCAGCAGGGCGGCGAGCAGGGCACGTTGCTGCGGGGAGCCGGTGCTCAGCTGCTCCGTTCCGCGTCGGGCTCGTACCGGACCGAGCACGCCGAAGCTCAGCGGGGCAGGCTCCGCGCAGGAGCCGGCCCGCCTCTGTTCCGGCACTCGCGGTACACCGTCCATCGCCGTCTCCCTAGACACAGTGGGCAAGCAGGCCCTCGGCCTACGTCAGTTTGCCTTGTTCATGGCGGATGCGTCAGCCGGGGAGAGGGCTTGCACGGACAGGCGCGCGGGATATCACAAGGCCCTCACCTGCTCTTCGCAATCGCGCCGGAACCGCTGATGGCTCCCGCATAGCTGACGGACCGTCAGATCGGCGCTACCGTGACCGCCATGGAGACCACGAAGGACTTCCCGGACTTCCCGCTGATCATCTCCGTCGACGACCACACCGTGGAGCCCGCCGACGTCTGGCAGAGCCGCCTGCCGAAGAAGTACCTCGACACCGGCCCCCGCATAGTCCGTGCGCCGCTGAAGGAGATCTCCTTCCTCGGCGGCCGCTTCCGCCCGGTGATGGGCGCCCCCGGCGACGACGGCCCCCTCGGCGACTGGTGGCTGTACGAGAGCCTCCAGCGGCCCCTCACCCGCCTCGACACCGCGGTCGGCTACAGCAGGGACGAGATCAAACTCGAGGTCATCACCTACGAGCAGATGCGCCCGGGCTCGTACGACGTCCCGCAGCGCCTCGCCGACATGGACGTCAACCACGTCCAGTCCTCCGTCTGCTTCCCGAGCTTCCCGCGCTTCTGCGGCCAGACCTTCACCGAGGCGAAGGACCACGAACTGGCTCTCCTGTGCGTCCAGGCCTACAACGACTGGATGGTGGAGGAATGGTGCGGCCCGCAGGCGCAGGGACGGCTCATACCCCTCACCCTCATCCCCCTCTGGGACGCCGGACTCGCGGCGGCGGAGGTCCGGCGCAACGCCGCCCGCGGGGTCCGTGCCGTCGCCTTCTCCGAGATACCCCCGCACCTGGGCCTCCCGTCCGTCCACTCCGACGACTGGGACCCCTTCCTCGCCGCCTGCGACGAGACCGGCACGGTCATCGCCATGCACATCGGCTCCAGCAGCCGTATGCCGTCCACGTCCAAGGACGCCCCGCCCGCCGTGGGTTCCACCATCACCTTCGCCAACTGCTGCTTCTCGATGGTGGACTGGCTGATGAGCGGCAAGTTCGAACGCTTCCCGAACCTGAGGATCATGTACGCGGAGGGCCAGATCGGCTGGATCCCGTACATCCTCGAACGTGCCGACGTCGTCTGGGAGGAGAACCGCGGCTGGGGCGGCGTCGCCGACAAGGTCCACCGCCCGCCGTCCGAACTCTTCGCCGAGCACGTCCACGGCTGCTTCTTCGACGACGCCTTCGGGCTGAAGAACCTCGACGCGATCGGCGTCGGCAACGTCCTCTACGAGACCGACTACCCCCACTCCGACTCCACCTGGCCGAAGTCCAGGCAGGTCGGCGAGGCGCAGATGGGCCATCTGGACCCGGAGGTGGTGGAGCGGATCGTGCGCGGGAACGCCATCGAACTGCTGGGTCTGACCCCTGAAGGACTCTGGCGTTGAGTGCCCTGACGTACGGGATGCAGCTGCCCGTCCAGTCCCAGAGCACGATCTACGCCGAGGGCTGGGAGGCCGGCGCCGGCCCCGAGGACCTGGTGGAGATCGCCCGCAGCGCCGACCGTGCCGGCTTCGGCTATCTCGCGAGCTGCGACCACGTCGCCATCCCGCGCCGGCTGGCCCCCGCCATGAGCACGGTCTGGTACGACCCCGTCGCCACCCTCGGCTTCCTGGCGGGCGTGACCGAACGGGTGCGGCTGCTCAGCCATGTCGCCGTCGTGGGTCTGCGGCATCCGCTGCTGACGGCCAAGCAGTACGCCACCCTCGACCAGCTGGCGGGCGGCCGGCTGATCCTGGGCGTCGGCGCCGGTCACGTACGGGAGGAGTTCGAGGTGCTCGGCGTCGACTTCGAGCGGCGCGGGCCGGTGCTCGACGAGTCGATCGACGCCCTGCGCGCCGCCCTCGGCCCGGACGAGTTCCCCGAACACCACGGCAAGCTCTACGACTTCGAAGGGCTCGGGCAGCAGCCCCGACCGGCCCAGGAGCGCGTGCCGGTGTGGGTCGGCGGATCGTCCCCCGCCGCCGTACGCCGGGCCGCCCTCAAGGGGGACGGCTGGCTGCCGCAGGGCGACCCGCGGGACCGGCTGCCCGCGCAGATCGAGCGGATACGGCGGCTGCGGGACGACGCGGGCCTCGACGGGCCGTTCACGATCGGCGCCATCACCGAGCCGCTCCACCTCGGCACGCCCGCCTGGGACGTCGGCCGCCGCACCCTCGCCGGCCCCCCGGACGCGATCGCCGAGTCCCTGCGGGCGTACCGCGCGATGGGCGTGCACCAGATCCAGGTGCGGTTCCGCAGCCGCAGCCGCACCGAACTCACCGACCAGATGGCGGCCTTCGGCGCCGACGTGGCGCCCACTCTCTGAGGAGTTACGGCATGGGCAAACTGGACGGACGCGTCGTGATCGTCACCGGGGCGGCGCGCGGACAGGGCGAGCAGGAGGCCCGCCTGTTCAGAGCGGAGGGGGCCGAGGTCGTGATGGCCGACGTCCTCGACGAGCAGGGCGGCGCCCTCGCGAAGGAACTGGGCGCCCGCTACGTCCACCTGGACGTGAGCCAGGAGGACCAGTGGCGGTCGGCCGTCAGCACCGTGAAGAACTCCCTCGGCCGGATCGACGGCCTGGTCAACAACGCCGGCATCCTGCGCTTCAACTCTCTCCTCGACACCCCCCTCGACGAGTTCGTGCAGGTCGTGCAGGTCAACCAGGTCGGCTGCTTCCTCGGCATCAAGACCGTCGCGCCGGTCATGGAGGACGGCGGCACGATCGTCAACACCGCCTCCTACACCGCCGTGACCGGCATGGCGGCCGTCGGCACGTACGCCGCCACCAAGCACGCCGTCCTCGGCCTCACCCGCGTCGCCGCCCTGGAACTCGCCGACCGGCGCATCCGCGTCAACGCCATGTGCCCCGGCGCCATCGACACCGCCATGTCCAACCCGGCCCGGCTGGACCCGACGGCGGACGCGGAGGAGACGGGCCGCGCCCTGGACGAGCTGTACCGCAAGCTCGTGCCGCTCGGCCGGATCGGAAAGCCGGAGGAGGTCGCGCGGCTCGCGCTGTTCCTGACCTCCGACGACTCCTCGTACATCACCGGGCAGCCGTTCGTGATCGACGGCGGGTGGCTGGCGGGCGTCAGCGTCATCTGACTACTCGTCAGCTATTGACCCTCCGTGCGGGCGGTGCAACAGTCATCCAAAACTGACGGAGCGTCAGAAACTTTCAGAACCGGGGACGGTGAACCTCCTTGGAATTCGGGCTCTTTGTACAGGGATACGTGGGCAAGCGCGCCGAGACCGACCCGCTCGCCGAGCACAAGGCACTGATGGAGGAGACCGAGTACGTCATCCAGGCGGACAAGTCGGGCTTCAAGTACGCCTGGGCGTCCGAGCACCACTTCCTGGAGGAGTACTCGCACCTCTCCGCCAACGACGTGTTCCTGGGCTACCTGACGCACGCGACGGAGCGGATCCATCTGGGATCCGGCATCTTCAACCCGCTGGCCCAGGTCAACCACCCGGTGAAGGTCGCCGAGAAGGTCGCCATGCTCGACCACCTCACCGGTAACCGCTTCGAGTTCGGCAGCGGGCGGGGCGCCGGTTCGCACGAGATCCTCGGGTTCATACCGGGTGTGACCGACATGAACTACACCAAGGAGATCTGGGAGGAGACGATCGCCGAGTTCCCGAAGATGTGGCTCCAGGACGAGTACGCCGGCTTCCAGGGCAAGCACTGGCAGCTGCCGCCGCGCAAGGTCCTGCCGAAGCCGTACGGGAAGTCGCATCCGGCGATGTGGTACGCCGCCGGGTCGCCGCCCTCGTACGCCATGGCCGCCCGCAAGGGCCTCGGGGTGCTCGGGTTCAGCATCCAGAAGGTCTCCGACATGGAGTGGGTGCTGGAGCAGTACAAGACGGCGATCGTGAACGCCGAACCGGTCGGGGACTTCGTCAACGACAACGTGATGGTCACCACGACGGCCATCTGTGCGCCCACGCACGACGAGGCGATACGGATCGCCACCAACGGCGGGCTGCACTACCTGCCGTCGCTGGTGTTCCGGTATCACGACACCTTCCCGCGGCCCGAGGGCTTCCCGGTGTGGCCGGAGACGCTGCCGGAGTACACGCCCGAGTTCGTCGAAGTCCTCATCGAGGAGGAGCTGCTGATCTGCGGGGACCCGGACGAGGTGCTCACGCAGTGCAAGCGGTGGGAGCAGGCGGGGGCGGATCAGCTGAGCTTCGGGTTGCCGGTGGGGGTGCCGAAGGAGGAGACGCTGCAGACGATTCGGCTGATCGGGGAGCATGTGATTCCGAAGATCGATACCGATCCTGTGCATCGGACTTCCCGGTTCCGGGCTGCTTCTTGATCGCCGTTGCGGGGTGCGGGCCTGTGGGGGCTGGTCGCGCAGTTCCCCGCGCCCCTTTGGGGCGCGTTCCCTCACCGGAGTTGAGAAGGAGACTCCATGCTTGATCATGTCATCCGCGGGGCGGCCGTCGTCGACGGGACCGGGGCGCCCGCTTACGTCGCCGACGTCGGTATCCGCGACGGGCGTATTGCCGTCATCGGTCTTGTCACCGAGGAGGCCCGGAGCAGTGAGGATGCCACCGGGCTCGTCCTCGCCCCCGGCTTCGTCGACCCGCACACGCACTACGACGCGCAGTTGTTCTGGGATCCGTATGCGACCCCGTCCCTCAACCACGGTGTGACGACCGTGGCGGCCGGAAACTGCGGGTTCACGCTCGCGCCGCTCAACCCCGCCCGTCCCGCCGACGCCGACTACACGCGCCGCATGATGTCCAAAGTGGAGGGCATGTCGCTGGTCGCGCTCGAAGAAGGGACGCCCTGGAGCTGGAACTCCTTCGGTGAGTATCTGGACGCCCTGGAGGGGCGGATCGCCGTCAATGCCGGGTTCATGGTCGGGCACTGTGCCCTGCGCCGGTATGTGATGGGGCCGGATGCGGTCGGCGGGCAGCCCAGCCAGGAGCAGCTGGCGGAGATCGTGCGGTTGCTGCATGCGGCCATGGATGCCGGGGCCTGGGGGTTCTCCACCACCCAGTCGTCCACGCACTCGGACGGCGACGGGAAGCCGGTCGCCTCCCGGCATGCGAAGCCGGCGGAACTGCTGGCGCTCTCGCGTGCCGTCGGCGAGCACGAGGGCACGCAGATCGAGGCGATCGTCGCCGGCTGTCTCGACCAGTTCAGCGACGCGGAGATCGACCTGTTCGCGGAGATGAGCGCGGCGGCCGGACGCCCGCTGAACTGGAACGTCCTCACCATCGACGCCTCCGTACCCGAACGCGTGCCCCGGCAGCTGTACGCCAGTGAGCAGGCACGGAAGGCGGGCGGCAGGGTGGTCGCGCTGACCATGCCGATCCTGACGCCGATGAACATGTCACTGGGCACCTTCTGCGCGCTGAACCTGATACCGGGCTGGGGTCCGATCCTCGGGCTGCCGGTGGCGGAGCGGATCGCCCGGCTGCGCGACCCGGACGTACGCGCGCAGATGCTGAAGCACGCCACGTCCAAGGAGGCCGGTGTCTTCCGGCGGCTCACGAACTTCGGTCGCTACGTCATCGGGGACACGTACAGCGAGGCGAACGAGGGGCTGACGGGCAGGGTCGTCGAGGAGATTGCGCAGGAGCGGGGGCAGGACCCGTTCCAGTGCCTCGTCGAGATCTGCGCCGCCGACGAACTGCGTACGGTCCTGTGGCCCATGCCCACCGACAACGACCCCGCGTCCTGGGCGCTGCGCGCCGAGACCTGGCAGCACGAGGACGTGCTGCTCGGCGGGTCCGACGCCGGTGCGCACCTGGACCGCATGTGCGGAGCCCCGTACACCACCCGCTTCCTGGGCGACTGTCTGCGCCGGCGCAAGCTGGTCGGTCTGGAGCAGGCGGTGAAGATGCTGACCGACGACCCGGCCCGGCTCTTCGGGCTGCGGGAGCGGGGCCGGGTGGAGGAGGGCTTCCATGCGGATCTGGTCCTCTTCGACCCGGAGCGGATCGACGCGGGTACGGCCACCCTGGTGCACGACCTGCCGGGTGACAGTCCGCGGCTGGACGCCAGGGCGATCGGGGTGCGGGCCGTGTGGGTCAACGGGGTCGAGGCGATCCGGGACGACGTGGTGAGCGGCGCGGTGCCGGGGAAGGTACTGCGGTCGGGGCGGGACACCCGGACGGTGAGCACCAGGTGAACCAAGGGGCGGACGGGCAGCGGCTGTTCGTCGGCGGCCGGTGGGTCGAGCCGGACGGCGGCCACTACGAGGTCGTCGACCCGGCGACCGAGGAGACCGTCGGGTGGGCTCCGGAGGCCTCGCGGGATCAGGTGCACGCGGCCTGTGCCGCGGCCCGCGAGGCCTTCGGGCCGTGGTCGAGGACGCCGCCCGAGGAACGGGCGGCGGTGCTCGGCCGCGCGGCGGACGTCATCGCGAGCCGGTTCCTGCCGTACGCAGAGCTGGCGCAGGCGGAGACCGGGGCGACCACGGGGACGGCGCGGGCGATGCAGGTCGGGGTGGGCGTGGCCCGGTTCCGGCGGTACGCGCGCGTGGAGCCCGCCGAGTGGGCGATCCCGCCGCAGATCAACGAGGCGGGTGGGGGCACCTCCCACGCCCTCAAGGCAGTGGGGGCGGGAAAGGCGGGCGTGATGGGCGCGCTGGCCGTCCGCCGGCCGGTCGGCGTCGTCACCTGCATCACCTCGTACAACAACCCGTGGGCCAACCCGGCCGGCAAGATCGCCCCCGCCCTGGCCATGGGCAACACGGTGGTGGTGAAGCCGGCCCCGCAGGATCCGTTGTCGGTCTACCGGATGGCGGAGGCACTGGAGGCGGCGGGAGTCCCGGCAGGTGTGGTGAACGTGGTCTCGGGGCGGGCGGTGGAGGTCGGCGAGGCGGCCGTGGCGTCCCCGGACGTCGACATGGTGAGCTTCACCGGGTCGACGGCGGTCGGGCAGCGGATCGGTGAGGTGTGCGGCCGTTCCGTGAAGCGGCAGCTGATGGAGCTGGGCGGCAAGGGCGCGGCGATCGTCTTCGACGACGCGGATGTGGGCTCCGCGGTGGCCGGCATCGGGACGACCTTCTCCTTCTACAGCGGCCAGATCTGCACGGCACCGACACGGGTGCTGGCGCAGCGGGGCGTCTACGACCGCCTGGTCGGGCAACTGGCTTCGTACGCAGGCCGGTTGAAGGTCGGCGACCCGAGGCGGCCGGACACGGTGGTGGGCCCGGTGATCTCGGCCGCCCACCGTGACCGGGTGGAGTCGTACGTCGAGCTGGGCCGGAAGGAAGGCGCGGCGGTGGTGACGGGCGGCGAACGCCCGCCGTCCGACCAGGGTTTCTACGTCGCACCGACCCTCCTCGCGGACTGCACGAACGACATGCGCGTGGCCCGTGAGGAGATCTTCGGCCCGGTGGTGTCCGTCATCCCCTTCGAGGAGGAGGAAGAGGGCATCGCCCTCGCGAACGACACCGACTACGGCCTCATCGACTACGTCTGGTCGGGCGACGTGGCCCGAGCCTTCCGCGTGGCCCGGCAGCTACTGGCGGGCGGGGTGGGGATCAACACGGTGGGCCGCAACATGGAGGCACCGTTCGGCGGCTTCAAGAAGAGCGGGGTGGGGCGGGACGTCGGGGTGTACGCCCTGCACGCGTACAGCGAGGTGCAGGCGATCGTCTGGCCGGGGTGACGCCCCGGGGCCGACGGCAGCGGTCGTCCAGGCCAGGCTGGGCGGTCCGACGCTGCGCGCGCCGGAGGCGGTCGCCGAGCTCATCAACGAGCTCCGCGCGAAGGTCGTTTGAGGGAGCGCCGGTCCGTCAGTCCTCCAGATCCACCCGCACCGTCAGCAACCCGGCCCCGATCACCCGCACCGCCACGCTGTTCGGCGAACGCAGGGCGCGCAGGCGGGCGATGGGGTCGTCGTCCGGCAACAGGTGTGCCGTGCCGGTGTGCCAGCGGCCGCGCAGCCGGACCCTTACCCGCGGGTCGGCCTTGATGTTGCGGACGTACTGGGACCGCTCCCCGAACTCGGAGACCAGCCAGAAGGAGTCACCGACCCGCCGGCCACCGACCGGGGTGCGGCGGGGGAGGCCGGAGGTGCGGCCTGTGGTCTCCAGGAGGGTCTGGAGGGGGAGGCGGCGCATGACGGCGTTGAGGCGGCGCTGGAAGGCTGTGACGTAGCGGTACTTGGTCTCCGAGTGGCGGGGGCGGGCCATGGTGACGAGGCTCCTGTTCTCCGGCGGCGACGGGGGTCTTCAATGTCCCTCACCTTGCCCCGAGGCGAGGCAGTGGGTCGACCGACGCGCGTCGTGACGTGAAATCCGTGGTGGCGGCGCCCGCTGGGGAACCGCACGTCACGCGCCATTTCCATAACGCCATGGACATGTCACATTGGGCCCACCTCATCCCCCACGAAGGGTCACTCCATGGCACACAAACGCCTGGCAGGCCTGGCCTCCGGCGCCGTCCTGGTCGGCGCCGCCCTCCTCCTGCCGCAGACCGCGCAGGCCAGAACCACTGCGCACGTCACCGCCGACCGTGCCGCCACCCGCACCGTCGTCATCTACCGCGTACCGACGCGCCACCCCCTCCGGGACGCGGAACGGCTCGCCGACGCCGGATACGACCTTCTGGAACGCCGTCAGGGCGACAACCTGTTCGTCTCCGGAACCGCGTCGACCGCGACCGCGCTGCGGCGGCTCGGCTTCGCCCCGGCGATCGAGACCAGGCTGACGGAGACGGTCCCCTCCGCCACCGCCCCCCGGCACCCCGCCGCCGTCGGCGACACCTACGACGGCGGATACCACACCGTAACCGCTCAGTACGCGCACATGGATCAGACCGTCTCCCAACACCCCGATCTGGCAGAGGAAGTGACGTACGGTCAGTCCTGGCTGAAGCAGAAGGGGAACGGCGGTCGCGACCTGAAGGCGATCTGCATCACCAAACTCCAGACGAACGACTGCGCGCTCAGCCCGAACTCGACCAAGCCGCGGTTCTTCCTGATGAGCCAGATACACGCCCGCGAGCTGACCACCGGCGAGATGTCCTATCGCTGGATAGACGCGCTGATCAACGGCTACGGCAAGGACTCGGCCATCACCAAACTGATGGACACCACCGAGATGTGGGTGGTGCCCGACGCCAACCCCGACGGCGTCGACATGGTCGCGCAGGGCGGCAACAACCCCGTACTGCAACGCAAGAACGCCGACAGCTCCCACGGCAGCCGGTGCGGCGTGAGCGCGTACAGCCAGATCGGCGTCGACCTCAACCGCAACACCAGCAGCCACTGGAACACCGCCGGCACCTCCAGCGCCGCCTGCGACCAGACCTACGGCGGCCCGGCGGCCGACTCCGAGGTGGAGAACACCTCCCTGGAGAAACTGTTCCGCGAGCTGTACCCCGCGGTGCGCACCGGCACCGGTGACACCGCCCCGGCGCCGTCCACCGCCAAGGGCATGATGATCACCATGCACAGCGACGCCGGCATGGTCCTCTTCCCCTGGGAGTACGACTCCACCGTGCACACCGGCAACGACGCGTCCCTGCGCGCCCTCGCCGCCCGTATGGCCTCGCTGACCGGCTATCAGTACGGCCAGGCCGGCGAGATCCTGTACGACGCCTCCGGCGGCACCGACGACTGGACCTACGACAAGCTCGGCCTCGCCAGCTTCACCATCGAGATCGGCGACAGCGACGGCGCCGGCTGCGACGGCTTCACCCCGCCGTACTCCTGCCAGGACAGCTACTTCTGGCCGAAGATCGAACCCGCCCTCCTCTACGCGGCCCAGCACTCCGCCGCTCCTTACAGCACGGCATCCACCGTCCGGCACTGACCTCCGCTCCCGAACGCGCCGGGCTGGACGGCCCGCACCCGTGCCCGTCCAGCCCGGCCCGTACCGGGACACGACCACCTCGGTGCCTGGCTGAGGCTAACGGCCGAGAAAGACCGGATTCGTGAACGCCGCCATCACCCCCGGCAACGGCCCCACCGCCGTCTCGTGCCGCAACTCCGCCCGAACGTAGGCCGCGTACTCCGCCGTCGTGCGCCACTCCACCGTGCCGGAGCCTGCGACCGGCAGTGGGTCGCTGGTGAACAGGACGCCCTGGTCGGTGATGATGCGGATCGTGCAGCGCGGGGCGCCCGAGGCCTCCAGGCGGACGGTGACCGGGGCGTCGCGGTCGACCTCCAGCCGCTCGCCGATGCCCGCGGGCCGGCTCTCGCCGCCGGTGGCCGTGAAGGACACCGACACGTTCTTCGACTCGGCGATGTAGGAGCGTCCGGCCCGGATCCCCTCCTGGATCGCCTCCCGGCTCAGCTCCTCGGCGAGGACGACCGTCTGCGGCAGCCCCACCGTGTCCGGATCGCGGTGCGCGTCGCTGTTGCCCATGGCGGGCAGCCACCCGCGCCCCTCGCGCACGGACGTGACCAGCTGGTTGTCCCACTCCGCGAGCGTCACCTCGTCGTCCGGTGTCCACGGCCCGTTCCACACCTCGACCGCGTCCGCCTCCCCGAAGCCGAACTTCCAGCCGCAGCCGACGCAGGTGCCGTGCGGATGGGCCGGGACAACCAGGCCGCCCGCCTCGCGGATCCGGTGGGCGAAGCGGCCGAAGCGACGGTCCCGGGCCCGGTAGCGCCAGTCGACGAAGGTGCCGGGATCGGTGCCGAGCGCGAGAACGTGCCCGTTTCTCGTCGTCACCTCCTCGCCGAGCATGATCAGCAGGTCGTCGCCCGCCTCCGAGGCCCAGTGCGGGTGCGAGGAGTGGGTGTTGTGGTCCGAGGAGTTGATGAAGTCCAGGCCGGCCGCCCGCGCGAGGGCCGCGACCTCGGCCGGGGTGCGGCGGCCGTCGGAGTACCAGGTGTGGAGATGGCAGTCGCCGCGGTACCAGGCGCGTCCCCGGCCCTTCGCCCGCGCGGGCGGATACACAGGCTCGGGTGTCTCGCCCGCCTCCCCGTGCGTGAGCGTGACCGTGAGCTCGTACGACAGGCCTTGCGGGGCCACCGTGTACGGGCCGAGCACGACGTGCCAGATGCCGGGGCGGATCGGACCGGGGAGGTATCCGGGCGTCGCGTCGTCCGCCCGTACGAAGAACTCCGTACGCGCCCCGCCCGACCACCCCCGGAACCCCTCCCCGCCCAGCTCGGTGCCGCGCTCGTCGAAGAGTCCGATGTCGAGCGCGTTGCCGGGGGTGCCGGGCGGCACGCCGGGGCGGTCGTAGGTGTAGGAGACCCTCAACTCGCTTACGCCGGAGGGGACTTCGACGGGTACGTAGGCATAGTCCGGGGAGCCCGGAGGCAGGGTGCCGCGGATCGTCGTCACGCCTCCAACGTAGGCCGACCCTTCGTGCGATGCCATGCCCGCAGCGCCTGTGAACGTCACAGACATCTACCGACTGGTCGGTATGGACATGGGGGGCCGTACCCGGTACAGATGACCCATGCGAATCGCCGTGACAATCTTCCTCACCGACGAGACCATCGCGCCGGTCCGGCTCGCCCGTGAGCTGGAGCAGCGGGGTTTCGCGGGTCTGTATCTGCCCGAGCACACGCACATCCCGGTGGAGCGTGTGACCCCGTACCCGGCGGGCGGTGAGCTGCCGCCCGAGTACGGCCGCACCCTCGACCCCTTCGTCGCGCTCGGCCAGGCGGCCGCGGTGACCGAGCGGCTCGGCCTGGGCACCGGCATCACGCTGGTGGCCCAGCACGACCCGATCGACCTCGCCAAGCAGATCGCGACCCTCGACCACCTCTCCGGCGGCCGCTTCACCCTCGGCCTCGGCTTCGGCTGGAACGTCGAGGAGGCCGCCGACCACGGGGTCGAGTGGCGTACGCGGCGGGAGCTGGTGCGGGACCGGATGGCGTTGATGCGGGCGCTGTGGAGTGACGAACCCACTGCGTACGAAGGCGAGTTCGGGAGGGTACGGGCTTCGTACGCACATCCCAAGCCGGTGCAGAAGCCGCGCGGCCCGGTCGTCGGCCCGCGCACCCTCGTCGGCGGAGCCGCCGGTCCCAAGCTCTTCTCCCACATCTGCGAGTACGCCGACGGCTGGCTCCCGATCGGCGGCCGCGGGCTGACGGAGTCGCTGCCGGTGCTGCGGGCCGCCTGGGCGGACGCGGGCCGCGACCCGTCGGCGCTGCAGGTCGTTCCGTACGCGGTCTTCCCGACCCCGGGCAAGCTCGCGCACTACGCCGAACTGGGCATCGAGGAGGTCGTCGTACAGCTGCCGCCGGCGGGGGAGGCGGAGGTGCTGCGGGCCCTGGACGACATCGCCGAGTACTTGTAAGCCCGGTGAAGGGCAGCCGCCCATTCTTCAGCGGCGCGGAGCTGTACCGACATGCGGCTCCGCCGTGTGGGCGCGACCAGCCGCAACGCACCTGCACCCGGCAAGGCGCCGCACCGCCCCCGACCCCGCAGATCTCGAACGTATGCTCAAGGAATGACGACATCCGCGACCGGAACCGGCCCCACCGACAACTCCATGCGTCGCGCTCTCAAACGTGCTCGTGACGGCGTCGCCCTGGACGTCACCGAGGCAGCCGTCCTCCTCCAGGCCCGCGGCGAGGCCCTGACCGACCTCGCCGCGTCCGCCGCCCGCGTCCGTGACGCAGGCCTCGACGCGGCCGGCCGGCCCGGTGTCATCACGTACTCGAAGAGCGTCTTCATCCCCCTCACCCGGCTGTGCCGGGACAAGTGCCACTACTGCACCTTCGTCACCGTCCCCGGCAAGCTCCGCCGCGCCGGCCACGGCATGTTCATGTCCCCGGACGAGGTCCTCGACATCGCCCGCAAGGGTGCGGCCCTCGGCTGCAAGGAAGCCCTGATCACCCTGGGCGACAAGCCCGAGGACCGCTGGCCCGAGGCGCGCGAGTGGCTCGACGCGCACGGCTACGACGACACCATCGCCTACGTCCGCGCCATCTCCATCCGCATCCTGGAGGAGACGGGCCTGCTGCCCCACCTCAACCCCGGTGTGATGTCCTGGACGGACTTCCAGCGGCTCAAGCCCGTGGCCCCCTCCATGGGCATGATGCTGGAGACGACCGCGACCCGCCTGTGGTCCGAACCGGGCGGCCCGCACCACGGCTCCCCGGACAAGGAACCCGCCGTACGGCTGCGAGTACTGGAGGACGCGGGCCGCTCCTCGGTCCCCTTCACGTCCGGCCTGCTGATCGGCATCGGAGAGACGTACGAGGAGCGCGCGGAGTCCCTCTTCGCGCTCCGCAGGATCTCCCGCGCCCACCACTCCATCCAGGAGCTGATCATCCAGAACTTCCGCGCCAAGCCGGACACCGCGATGCGCGGCATGCCGGACGCGGAGCTGGACGAACTGGTCGCGACGGTGGCCGTCGCCCGCCACATCATGGGCCCGGCCGCCAACCTCCAGGCCCCGCCCAACCTGGTCGACTCCGAGTACGAGCGGCTGATCGGCGCCGGCATCGACGACTGGGGCGGAGTGTCCCCCCTGACGATCGACCACGTGAACCCGGAACGCCCCTGGCCGCAGATCGAGGAACTCACCGAGCGCTCCCACGCCGCCGGTTTCGAACTGCGTGAACGCCTCTGCGTCTACCCGGAGTTCGTGCAGCGCGGCGAGCCCTGGCTGGACCCGCGGCTGCGCCCGCACGTCCGCGCCCTGGCCGACCCGGAGACGGGCCTCGCGCGCTCCGAGGCGCTTCCCGAGGGGCTTGCGTGGCAGGAACCGGAGGAGGCGTTCGTCGCCTCGGGCCGCACGGACCTGCACTCGTCCATCGACACCGAGGGCCGTACGTCCGACCGCCGCGACGACTTCGACGAGGTGTACGGCGACTGGGCGGCCCTGCGCGAGGCGGCCGCCCCCGGCATGCTGCCGGAGCGCATCGACACCGACGTAAGGGCGGCCCTGGCGACGGCGGCCGACGACCCGACGCGCCTCACGGACGCGGAGGCCCTCGCCCTCCTGCACGCCGACGGTCCCGCACTGGACGCCCTCACGCGCATCGCGGACGACGTGCGGAGGTCGGCCGTCGGCGACGACGTGACGTACATCGTCACCCGCAACATCAACTTCACCAACGTCTGCTATACGGGCTGCCGCTTCTGCGCGTTCGCGCAGCGCAGGACGGACGCCGACGCCTACACGCTCTCCCTGGAGCAGGTTGCGGACCGCGCCCAGCAGGCCTGGGACGTGGGCGCGGTGGAGGTCTGCATGCAGGGCGGCATCCATCCCGACCTGCCCGGGACGGCGTACTTCGACATCGCGAAGGCGGTGAAGTCTCGCGTCCCCGGAATGCACGTCCACGCCTTCTCGCCCATGGAGGTCGTCAACGGCGCCACCCGCACCGGCATGTCCATTCGGGAGTGGCTGAGCGCGGCCAAGGAGGCAGGCCTGGACACCATCCCCGGCACGGCCGCCGAGATCCTCGACGACGAGGTCCGCTGGATCCTGACCAAGGGCAAGCTGCCGACGGCGACCTGGATCGAGGTCGTCACGACCGCGCACGAGCTGGGCATCCGGTCCTCGTCGACGATGATGTACGGGCATGTGGACCAGCCGCGTCACTGGCTCGGCCATCTGCGGACCCTGTCCCGCATCCAGCAGCAGACCGGTGGCTTCACGGAGTTCGTGACACTCCCCTTCATCCACACCAATGCGCCCGTGTACCTGGCGGGCATCGCCCGCCCCGGCCCGACGACGAGGGACAACCGCGCGGTGACGGCGATGGCGCGCCTGCTGCTGCACCCGTACATCCCCAACATCCAGACCAGCTGGGTGAAGCTGGGCACGGAGGGCGCGGCGGAAATGCTCCGCTCCGGGGCCAACGACCTGGGCGGCACCCTCATGGAGGAGACGATCTCCCGCATGGCGGGCTCCTCCTACGGCTCGTACAAGTCGGTCAAGGACCTGATCGCGGTGGCGGACGCGGCCGGCCGTCCGGCGAAGCCGCGGACGACGCTGTACGGCGAGGTGCCTCAGGAGCGGCAGCGGGCGGCGGCGGTCTCGGACGGGCACTTGCCGGAACTTTTGCCGGTCCTGGACTGAGTACGATGATCCGACCCCTGTTCCACGAGGACATGGGGATGTGGAGCTGAGGAGATGCGTGCCGTGCCAGCCCCGAAGGTCTGGGTGACCGGTCTGACGGTGGGAGCGATCGCCGCTGTCGTCGTCCTGGCCGTACAGGCCGACAAGGGGCTGAAGCCCCACGCGGTCGCCGCCCGGCCGAGCACGTCGGCGTCGGTGGGCGCGCATCCCACGCCCACGAAGTCCGCAGCACCGGCCGCGGTGCCGACCGGCTCCGGGACCGGGCGGCGCGTCGTCTACTCCCTCGGGAAGAAGACGGTGTGGCTGGTCGACGCGAGCAATGCGGCCCGCCGTACGTTCGCGGTGTGGCCGGGGACGGTGAGCCCGGCCCCGGGCACCTACACGGTCGGCGCCCGCACCCGGGGCGCCATCACCGGCTCCGACGGTGTGAAGATCGAACACATCGTGTACTTCTCGGTCAAATCCGGCGTCAATGTCGCCTTCTCCAACGCCGTGGACGGGGCTTCACCGCCGCCGGCCTCGGGTGTGCAGACGGGCGGCATCCGCATGCGGGTGGCCGACGGGGCTGCGCTGTGGACGTTCGGGTCGACCGGTACGAAGGTCGTGGTCGTCGGCTAGGGAGGGTCGTCACACGACGGCCCGGCCGAGCAGTCCGGCCGGGCCGCAGGGGGATGCGACGGTCAGGCGGCGCTTTCCGACTCCCGGAACGGCAGGTGGTTGACGACCAGGACGAACCCGGTGAACACGATCACGCGGGTTGCTGCCTCCAGTCCGTTCCAGGTCTTCGACTGCCACATGGAGAACCACTCGCCGCCGATCGCGATGAACCCGGCGCCGAAGAGGAGCAGGAGCATCAGCAGGCCGTACGTGGAGATGCTGCGCGCGCGGGCGTAGTCGCGCCGGGCCCAGAGCCAGGTGCCGTATATGAGGACGAGGGCGGCAAGGGTCTCCCAGATGATGATCGCGACGTACGCCGTGTTCTGAAGTCCCTTGCTGGTGATGGCTCTCCACATCAGGTCGTCGTCCTTGAACGTCGTGTCCATGGCCAGTACATGCTGCACGAACGCCTGATTGGTGCCGAAGTCGGTGATGTTGCCGAAGGCCACGAGGGCGATGTAGAGGGCGACACTCGCGGTGAGAAGGGTGGCGGTGAGGTGGAGTACGCTGCGTGGGGGTGTCGATGCCATGACGGCCATCTTCCCTCACGGGGCGGCGAGTTCGAGATCAATTGAGCCACCCTCCGCATCGAAGTGACCGAAGCCCGGGGCGACCGCCGACGGAGGCCCTGGCCGGGAAGGGCGCGGATTCATCAGCTTCCTGGCCGTACCACGCCACGACTGTGTATACGTCTGCAATGTCACCTGGTACGGGTGATAACTGACCACTCGCGACCAGCCCTGTCATATCCCGCATACCACTCCGCCCTCTGAACCGACCGTTCCCGTTCGATTACAGTGCTGAACTGTCATGCGTCGGGCGGAGCCATCGGGGAGGTCTTGGTGAATGCGCCAGCCGGGGCCATATGGGGCCGTGTCGAGCAGCAGGATTTCCGGAGCCGGGTGCGGGGGACGCTGCTCGGGGCCGCCGTGGGGGATGCGCTGGGGGCGCCGGTCGACGGGCTGGATCTCGACGGGATCCGGGAGGCGTACGGGGCCGAGGGCCTTGCGGACTTCGCCTTTGCGTACGGCCGACGCGGTGCCGTCACCCACATCACGCAGCTGACCCTGTTCACCGTCGACGGGCTGATACGGGCGCAGGTGCGCCGTGACACCGGTGCCTGGCATCCGCCGACCGATCTGCACCGGGCGTATCTGCGCTGGGCGGCCACCCAGCGCGACTGGGGGCCCGACGAGCGTCGTAAGGAAGACGGGTGGCTGGCGCGGGAGGAGTGGCTGTACGCCCGGCGGGACCCGGCGCGTTCGCTGCTGCTCGGGTTCGGGGACGAGCACATGGGGACCCTGGACGCGCCCAAGAGCCCCGGTGAGATCGGGCCCGAGGCGACCGCGCGCTCCGCGCCCTTCGGGCTGCTGGTCGGCTGGGAGCCGCAGCTGGTGGTCCAGCTGGCGGTGGAGTGTGCGACGCAGACCCACGGGCATCCGGTGGCCTATCTGTCGGCGGGCGCGTACGCCGTGATCGTGCACGGTCTGGCCCGCGGCGAGACCCTCGACGGCGCCGTACAGCGGGCGCTCGCGCTGCTCGCCGCGCGGCCGGGGCATCAGCCGGTGTCGGACGCGCTGCAGCACGCGCTGGGCGCCGTACGGCAGGGGATGCCCACGCCCGTGCGGGTCGAGGAACTGGCGGGGGACGGGGCTGCGGAGGGCGTGCTGGCCGCCGCCGTGTACTGCGCGCTGGTGGGGGAGGACTTCCGGCACGGGCTCTGCCTCGCCGTGAACCAGGACGGCCCCTCGGGTGCGACGGCCGCCCTCACCGGCGGCCTCCTCGGCGCCCTGCACGGCGAGACGGCCCTCCCCCCGGCCTGGCTGGCCGAACTGGAAGGCCGCCCGACGCTTCTGGAACTGGCCGACGACTTCGCCATGGAGATGACCCAGGGGCCCGCACTGCACGGCCCGGCAGGGTCTTCCCCGGGGTGGCTCGCCCGCTATCCGAGGGCCTAGGCCTCATGACGGGCAACGGGGTTGCAGCCCCCCGGCTGCAACCCCGTCACCACGGCGACCGTCGGCGCTAGTCCTTCGCCGCGGTCCCCACGGCGTCCTCCGCAGGACCCGCCGGAACGGGGATCGCCGCCGCGGCCGCACCGTCGTCGTCCGTGTTGATGCGTTCGATGACGGCGAGGCGCTCCGGGGTGTCCTCGGGCTTGAGGTAGCCGATGAGGACGTAGAGGAGCAGGGAGACCGCCAGCGGGATCGAGACCTGGTACTGGAGCGGGACGCCGCCGTGCACGTTCCAGTTGATGGGGTAGTTGACCAGCCAGAAGGCGAGCAGGCCCATGGACCAGCTGGTCAGGGCCGCCGTGGGGCCGGAGCGGCGGAACGGCCGCAGCAGGCCCAGCATCATCGGGATGGCGATCGGGCCCATCAGACCGGCGACCCACTTGATGACCACCGTGATGATGTCCTTGAAGGCGGGGGAGTTGACCTGGGTCGCGACCGCCATCGACAGGGCGAGGAAGACCACCGTGGTCACCCGCGCCGCGATCAGCCCGGAGCGCTGTCCCCACTCCCGGGCCCGCCGGGACAGCACCGGCGCCGCGTCCCGGGTGAAGACGGCGGCGATCGCGTTGGCGTCGGACGAGCACATGGCCATGGTGTGTGAGAAGAAGCCGACGATGACCAGGCCCAACAGGCCGTGGGGCAGCAGCTGTTCGGTCATCAGGCCGTAGGAGTCGGAGCCGTCCGGTTTCTGGGCGTGGACCAGCAGCGGCGACATCCACATGGGGAAGAAGAGCACGACCGGCCAGACCAGCCACAGCGCCGCCGACAGCCGCGCCGAGCGCTCGGCCTCGCGGGCGCTGCCCGTCGCCATGTAGCGCTGGGCCTGGTTGAGCATGCCGCCGTTGTACTCGAAGAGCTTGATGAAGAGGAAGGCCAGCAGGAACACCGTGCCGTAGGGGCCCACCAGCGGCTTTCCGTGGCCGTGCAGCGCCGGCTCGTCCCAGGCGCCGAAGAAGCCGATGCCCTTGTCGTTCAGTTTCAGTACGACGGCGACGAACATCGAGACGCCCGCGAGCAACTGGATGACGAACTGGCCGAGTTCGGTCAGCGCGTCCGCCCACAGACCGCCGATGGTGCAGTAGACGGCGGTGATCGCGCCGGTGATGAGGATGCCCTGGTTGAGGGTGATGCCGGTGAAGACGGACAGCAGCGTCGCGATCGCCGCCCACTTGGCGCCCACGTCCACGATCTTCAGCAGCATGCCCGACCAGGCCAGTGCCTGCTGGGTCTTCAGGTCGTAACGGTTCTTCAGGTACTCCAGCGGGGAGGCCACATGGAGCCTGGAGCGCAGCCGGTTGATGCGCGGCGCGAACAGTTTCGAGCCGATGGCGATGCCCAGTGCGATCGGGAAGGACCAGGTGACGAAGGAGGTCACGCCGTAGGTGTAGGCGATGCCCGCGTAGCCCGTGAACATCACCGCGCTGTAGCCCGACATGTGGTGCGAGATGCCGGACAGCCACCACGGCATCTTCCCGCCGGCCGTGAAGAAGTCGCTGACGTCGTCCACGCGCTTGTGCGACCAGACGCCGATCGCCACCATCACACCGAAGTAGCCCATGAGCACGGCCCAGTCGAGACTGTTCATGTGTCCCCTCCGCAGGGTCCGCCTTGTGAACGGCCCGCTCATCCTGGGCGCGCCCACATGGGCACGACAAGCAAGCGTCAGGTCAAAGGAAGGCAAAAATGTTCGTTGTGTTGACCTGTGTTCATAGACATGAACCGACTCGTGAACCCGCCCTGCCCGGGGTCAGCGCATCAGCTCCCCCGCGTTGACCAGCAGCGACTGCCCCGTGATGGCCCGCGCCCGGTCCGAGGCCAGGAACACCGCCGCGTCCGCCACATCCCCGTCCGTCGCCAGCTCCGGCAGCGCCATCCGGCCGGTCAGCCGCTCCAGTACGTCGGCCTCGGGCACCCCCTCCGTCTGTGACGTGAACTGGACGTACGCCTGCACCGGCGGCCCCCACATCCAGCCCGGCAGCACCGTGTTGACACGTATACGATGCGGTCCCAGCTCCCGGGCCAGGGAGTACATCGCGCTCGTCAGCGCCCCCTTCGAGGCCGCGTACGCCGCCTGCTTCACCTGGGTGGGGGCCGCCACCGCCGACTGCGTCCCGATGAACACCACCGAGCCCCCGCATGCCTTCAGCGCCGGCAGGCACGCCCGCGTCATCCGCAGTGAGCCGAGCAGGTTCACGTCGATCACCTGCTGCCAGCTCACGAAGTCCGCATCCGCCAGTCCGCCGAAGTAGCCGTCCATCGCGGCCACATGGACGACCGCGTCGATCCGCCCGAACCGCTCCCGCGCGAGCGCCGCCAGCGCCTCGCACTGCCCCTCGTCCCTGATGTCGGTGGCCCGGTACGCCGTGTGCGTCCCGTCCGGATCGATCTCCGCGGCGCTCTTGGCGAGGTTGGCCTCCGTGCGCGCCCCGAGCACGGCACTGCCGCCGTCGCGCACGACCGCCGCCGCGACCTGATGACCGAGCCCGGCGCCGACCCCCGACACGACGACGGTCTTGCCCGTGAGCAGTGACATCGGAGCCTCCCGGGTATGGCGGATTACCTGACGGGGCGTCAGAGTATGGGCGACCGGCGGAGGACGGAAGGGGAGCGGCATGAGTGAGGAAACCCGTAGCGATGTGTACGCCGAACTGGCCGCCGTGGGACCGTACGGAGTCCGCCCCGGCCATGCGCTGATCACCCTGGTCGAGCCGCACCCCGGCCACGAGTACGCGTACAACCGCTGGTACGAGGACGACCACTACTACGCCGGCGCGATGGCCATGCCCTGGATGTACGCCGGGCGCCGCTGGGTGGCGACCCGCGACCTCCAACTTCTGCGCTACCCGGAGAAGTCGGCGATCGCCCAGCCGGTCACCGCCGGCTGCTACATCTCCACGTACTGGATCACGGACGGCCGCTACGACGACCACATGCGGTGGACCGTCGCGATCAACAAGCGCCTCAACCGGGACGCCCGGGTCTACCAGGACCGTACGCACGTCTTCACGGCGTTCCAGGACCACGAGGTGACGGTCTACCGGGACGGGGCCGCCGGGCCCCGCGACTTCCACGCCCTCGACCACCCGTACGCGGGCCTCGTCGTCGAGGTCGTCGACGCCGAATCGGCGGAGCAGCGGGCCGAGTTGCTGGAGTGGCTGCGCTCCCGCCACCTGCCCAAGCGGGTGGCGGGCTCACCGGCCGCGATGGTGACCGTCTTCCGTCCGACGCCGCTGCCCGGCGACCGCATGACGTACGTCAAGCAGGTCGAGGGCGTGGATACCAGGCTGACCCTGCTGTGGTTCCTGGAGGCGGATCCCCGGGACTGCTGGGAGGCGTACTTCGCGGACCTGGAGGCGCCGGTGCGGGAGGCGGGTCTGGGCAGGGTGGAGCTGGTGGCGCCGTTCGTCCCGACGGTGCCGGGCACGGACAAGTACGTGGACAGGCTCAGGTAGGCACGTGGGCCGACTCGGCTGGCGGGCGCAGCCGAGCCCCCTCGGCAAGGACGGCGAGCTGGACGAGAGGGCTCTTCAAGTGCTGCTTGTGAAATTGTGGAACGCGAACGCGGTCGAGGATCAGCAGATCCTCACCCCTACGCCTTGATCGAGCCGACGAAGGTGTTCCACGCGTCTGCCGGGAAGGCCAGTACCGGACCCTCGGGGACCTTGGAGTCCCGGACGGCCATGGCCGCGCGGACCGGGGACTTGATCTCGACGCACGCGCCGTTGCCCGTGGAGTACGAGGACTTGGTCCACGTGTCCGTGACGCCCTGACGAATTGCCATTTTTGCTCCGGAATGCCAGTTGTTGAGTTGCTGTCACCGCACGACGGATCCGACTCCGAACCCAGAGCGCGGTTTGCGCCAACCCTTGGTGTGTGGTGGCGTGATCGACGCTACTCGCCAACCTCGACGTACGAAGTGACCATTCACTCGACCGAGTGGCATATTCCAGATGGGTCTTCCAGTCCGCCCTGGGGACGGTGTACCTTACGGCGCTTCAGCGCGCGTACTCCTTCGCGATGTCCGCGATGAACTGCCGTGACTGGTCCGGATTCAGGGCCTGGGCGCGCAGGTGCTCGTACATCACGCTGTATTTCTGCACGTCGTTGGCCTTCTCCAGGTACAGGTCGCTGGTGACGCCCTCGATGTAGACGACGCTGGAGTCCGCCGCGTCGGGGAACTCGAGGATCGCGTACTGGCCGTTGAGTCCCGGGTGGGCTCCCATGTCGAAGGGGATCACCTGCACGGTGACGTGCGGCAGTTGGGACTGCTCGACGAGGTACTCCAGCTGGTCGCGCATGAGAGAACGATTGCCCACCACGCGCCTCAGGGCCGCCTCGTCCATCACCGTCCACAGCCGGAGCGGGCTGTCCGGGGCGGTGATTCGTTCCTGCCGACGCAGGCGCACCTGTACGCGCTTCTCGACGTCGGTGGCGGCCGTCTCCGGCAGCGCCCCCGCGATCAGCGCCTCCGCGTACTGCCGGGTCTGCAGCAGCCCCGGGACGACCTGGGGGTCGTACACCCGCAGGCTCGCCGCATCCGTCTCCAGCCCGATGTAGACGCTGTACGGAATGTCGCCGAAGGAGTGCCACCACCCTTGCTGGCGGCTGTCCTTGGCCATCTGCATCAGCGAGTCGACGATCCGGTGGTCCTCCACCTCGTACACCCCGCACAGGTCGCGGACGTCGCGCTGGCTGATGCTGCGCCGGCCGTTCTCCAGGCGGCTGATCTTCGACTGCGACACCAGCAGCCGTTCGGCCACCTCTTCGGCCGTCATGCCCTTGAGCTCGCGGAGCCGGCGCAGCTCCTGGCCCAGCCGGCGTCGCCTGACGGTGGGATTGACATTGGACGCCACGAGACGTGCACCTCCGGCTGCGTGCCTGCACTAGCTGTACTTTGCCACTTTGCGTATCTGCTGTTGAGCAGACTGCCACCAAGGGACTTGGTACCGCTGGGAAACGGCGTATATGCGCTGCACGCACGACAGTTCATGAGTTCATGGAAAAACGGCCGCGCGGGGCAGCGGAACCGTTACGGCACCCGTATGGACGGATGGCGTACGGCTCCGCCGCCCCGCGCGGACCAGCGGCTCCCGTACCGGGTCTCGGGGACTGCCTCTGCAGGCTCGGTGCGGCGCTCGGCGGTGCGTGGTGCTGCGGTGCTGCGGTTCGTGCGGCTCGTCGTGGGACTGCGGCTCAGTGGGCCACGACGCGCGCCATGGAACCGCGGCGCGGCTGCATCGGAACGCCACGAGCGGGTTCCGGTGCGGACCTGACCGGTCCGGCGGCGGCCTGGCGGCCGGCCGGGGCCGGGTTGCGGCGTGGTTGTGCGCCCACGCCGTTCTGGACGTCCATCACGGCGTGCGCGACGAGACCGCCCATGGGGTCGTGCCTGATCAGATCCCGCAACCGGGACCGAGAGGACCGCCCCTCGTTCCCCGGATACAGGTGCTTGCCGAGGCCGACCGCGTGTGCCAGTGCGGCGAGTGCGGCGGTCCGCGGGTCCGGCGGTACGCCGGTGCGGATCGCGGAGTCCAGCCGGGACCGGATCTCCCTGCTGATCTCGGTGTCCGTCGCCTGGTAGCGAGTCGTCGGCAGCACTCCGCACATCTGGCCCGCCACGGCATGCACCATGCCGCACCGCTCCAGATGCGAGAGATAGGTCTGGCGAAGTCCCAGTCGGGGCCCGCCAATCCAGTTCACTGCACGTACCGGAGCGCCACGCCTGCGCAGCAGCTCCAACGCACAGTCCAATGTTGGATCTCCAGTCGGCCGTGGGGCTACCACGGCGATACGATCCCCGTCTGGGGCTATCCGTCCGGCCAGCGCCAGCTCCACTAGCTGTGCTCCGGCCAGACCGAGGTCGAGCGACTGCGGCTGTGCAGTGGTACCCGTGGCCGGGTCCAACGCCAGCAGCAGAAGCTCCTCCGGAAGTGTTCTGCGGCTCCTGCCCATCCATGCCTCCCCGCGTGGATGAAAGACAGGGTGACCCCTCTCACATTGGTCTGTCGAGGGTGCGTGACCTGTTTGTGAGGGAACCAGTAGGTATGTCGTTCTCGTCTACCGCAGGGGTTAAGCCCGCACACAGGACACTGGTACATGGTTCGGACAGCGCGTTTGAGCGGTGTTTCGGGCGGCGGTTCACGGTTCGGTAGGTCGCACGGAGCGCGTGCGGCATGGAGGAGGCATCGGTGGCGGGCGAGTCCCCCGACAGGTCGAAGCAGCGCGAGTCGTCGGCAGAACCGACGTCGGGGAACACGGGCCCGGTTCCCGAGCCCGCCCGCGATCCCCGTCTCCCGGTGTCCCGGGAGCCCGACCCCGCCGACACGTCCGAGGCGCGCGGCGGCGTGGACACGGCGACGCGGGTGTTCTCGGTACGGGATCTGAAGACGGCGGTCGAGGAGGCCGAATCCGAGGGGCCTGAGGCTGAGAAGCCTGAGGCCGAGCAGACCGTGCCTCCGACCGGGGAGCCCGTGGCCGAGGAGCCTGGGGCTGCGGAGGCGAAGGGCGCCGAGGTCGAGGACGCGGCGACTGTCGGTGACGACTCTGTGTCTGAGGGTGAAGACTCGGTTGACGGCGCGGTCACGGCCGACGGCGCCGCTGCGACCGAGGGCGACGCGGGCGGTGACGCCCGGCTCCGGGCCGCTGTGGCGGCGTGGGTCCGCTCCGGGGACTCCGGGGACTCCGGGGACTCCGGGGAGCCCGAGAACGCAGAGAGCGCCGCTGAGGCCGACGAGGACGGTGCCGCAGAGACGGAGACGGGCCCCGACGCCGTCGGCGACGCCCAGGACGAGGCTGCTGCCGACGCCGACGCGGCGGAAGAGGGACCGGAGGACGCCGAGCCCGAGCCCGAGGCGGACACCGACTCCGCCGCGGACGCCCGTCCCGAAACGGGCGTCGCCGCTGGAACGGGCGACGATCCCGAAACCGGCGACGACTCCGGCGCTGGTAACGGGTCCAAGACAGGCGTTGCGTCCGAGAGGCGGGGCGAGCCCGAGACCGGTGGCGCGTCCGAAGCCGACGGCGGCTCCGAGACCGGCGGCGCGTCTGAAGCGGGCGACGGGTCCGAGACGGGCGTTGCGTCCGAGACGCGGGGCGAAGGCACTACGGGCGACGCATCCGAGGCGCGCGGCGAAGCCGAGACCGGCGGCGAAGCTGAGACGGGTGGTGCAGCCGAGACGGGCGGGGCGGTCGATGCCGGTGGTGATGCCGTTGCCGCCCGCGAACCCGCAGCCGCCGATGGCGAGGATGCTCCGAAGGGGCCATCCGCATCCGACGACGAAAGTGGTACGGGTGGTGCGGGTGGGGGCACCGAAGGTGAAGCCGAGGTCGAGGACAAGCCCGTCGACCAGCCGACCGCCATCTTCAAGCGCCCCAAGCCCCAGGTCGACCAGCCCACCACCATGCTCAAACTGGGCGGCGCCAAGACCCCGGAGCCGTCCGAAGCCGAGCGCACCAGCAAGTTCGTAGCGCTCAAGCCCCTGGACGAACCCCGCACGCCCCGCAGGCCCGCGGACGCGACCGCGCCCGTCCCCCAGGTCGGCCCGGAGCGCACCGCCCAGCAGCCGCTGCCTCCGAAGCCGCCGCTGGACCTGCTGGCCGAGCTGACCAACACCCCGCCACCGCCGCAGACCCCGGTCCGCACGATCATCCGCAGAGTCAAGATCTGGACCCCCCTGGTCCTGCTCCTCGTGATCATCTTTGCGATCGTGCAGGCCGTACGCCCCCTGCCCACCCCCACCCTCGCGCTCACCGCCGACGACTCGTACACCTTCGGCGGCACCAAGGCCGGCCTCCCCTGGCCGAACGAGGGCCAGGGCTGGATGGACGTCAACGGCATCGGCACGATGGGGAGCTTCGGCAAGCAGACGCCCGTCGCCATCGGCTCCGTCGCCAAGGCCATGACCGCGTACATCGTCCTCAAGGACCATCCGCTCAAGCAGGGCGAGGAGGGCAAGAAGATCACGGTCGACGCGCTGGCGGAGAAGGAGGGCGGCTACGACAAGCAGCACGAGTCCACCCTCAACACCGTCAAGAAGGGCGACGTCCTCACCGAGAAGCAGGCGCTGTCGGCCATCATGATCCCGTCGGCCAACAACATCGCCCGTCTGCTGGCCCGTTGGGACATGGGCTCCGAGGCGGCGTTCATCAAGAAGATGAACGACACCGCCAAGGAACTCGGCATGAAGAACACGACCTACACCGACGCCTCCGGTCTCAAGGAGTCCACCGTCTCCACCGCCGAGGACCAGGTGAAGCTCGGAAACGAGCTGGTGAAGATCCCGGCCCTGATGGACATCACGAAGCTGCCCTACTGGACCGACCCGTCCGGCCACAAGTGGAAGAACTACAACGATCTGGTCCCCTACAACGGCGCCATCGGCATCAAGACGGGCACGACCACCAAGGCCGGCGGCAATCTCCTCTTCGCCGCCACCAAGGATGTCGGCGGCGAGACGGTCACCGTGGTCGGCGCGATCCTCGACCAGCAGACGGCGCCGATCATCGACACCGTCGTCCACGCCAGCAAGACGGCGATGCTCGCTGCCCGGGATGCGCTGACCTCGACGAAGATACTGAAGAAGGGCGATGTCGTCGGGTACGTGGACGACCAGCTCGGCGGGCACACCCCGATCGTGCTCACCAAGGACGTCGCCGCCGTCGGCTGGGCGGGCCTGAAGGTGAAGCTGTCCTTCGACTCCTACGTCCTCCCGCACACCGCGAAGGCCGGCACCAAGGTGGGCACGCTCACCGTGGGCGACGGCACGAGCGGCGCGGTCAAGGTCCCGGTCGAGCTGCAGAAGGACCTCACCGAACCCGGCTTCACGGCGAAGCTCAAGCGCCTCGGCTGACAGCGGCCGCGGATGCCCTCGCACCCCGTCGGCGGGCCCACCAGGGAGCCCTCCGGCGGGGTGCGTGCTAGCGTCACGAAACGGGGCAGGCCGCCGCTCACGGGACGCGACCGGGAAATCCCCGGGGACGCCGCCGCGAACCAGCGGACAACGGGACGCGTCCCAGAACAGAAGACGGGACACCACGGGGAGTGCCTTCAGGTGGCCACTGCGGAGCCGACACGCGCCGACGACGCCGATCCGGGCCCGGGAAACGGCCCGCGAATACGCGTGCCCGCACCGCGCACGGAGGACATGCGCGGCATGCACGGAACTGACACCTACCGCGCGCAGCCGAGCGAGCGGGCGAACAGCGACGGGACATCACGCGCGCAGGCCGCCTTCCTCGCCCTGCGTGAGCGGATGCTGCGCCACCCGGTGCTCTCCCTCACCGCCCTGGCCGGCGTACTCCACATCGTCTGGTTCTTCACCTTCGCGAACAGTGGCGGCGATCTGGCGGCGCAGGACGCATGGGCCGAGTTCGTCGGCCGGCACCCGGACTCGGCGTACAACCTCGCCTGGTACGGCGGTATGCACCCGGTGTCGTACAGCGTGGTCTCGCCGTATCTGATGTCGGTGCTCGGCGTCCGTACGACGATGATGATCGCCGGGACGGTCTCGGCCGGTCTGCTGACGATGATCCTCATCCGCAGCCGGAGTGTGAAGAACCCGCTGTGGGCGTCGCTGGCGGGACTCTTCGCGTTCCTGTGCAACGCGGTCTCGGGCCGGGTGACCTTCGGCCTGGGCACGATGTTCGCGCTGGGCGCGGTCGCCACCGTCTTCTGCTGGCCGTACAAGTGGCGCTACAAACGGTGGGCGAAGGCCCTGTGCACGGCCCCGCTGGCCGCGCTGGCGACGATGTCGTCACCGGTCGCGGGCCTGTTCGTCGGGCTGGTCGCCGTCGCACTGTTCCTGCAGAAACGCCGTCCCGGCGCCTGGGCCCTCGGACTCACCCCGGCCGCGGTGGTGGCCGTGTCGGCCTGGCTGTTCCCCTTCTCCGGCACCCAGCCGATGACGATCTGGTCGGTGGTCCTGCCGTTCCTGTGCGCGGTCCTCGCCTTCGTGCTCGTCCCGAAGGAGTGGACGACGGTCCGCCTGACCTCCGCGGTGTACGGCCTCTCGGTCGTCGCGGTCTGGGTGGTCAGCTCGCAGATCGGCTCCAACATCACCCGGCTGGCCATGCTGTTCGGCGGCGTGACGCTGGTCGCGGCGCTCCCCTTCACGGTCCCGCGCTCGCGCAAGTGGTACGCCACCGTGCTCGCGTTCGTCGGCTTCGTCGTCTGGATCGGCTTCAAGTCGGTGGACGACATCATCCACACCTCGCCCGCAGCGTCCTGGGCGCGCGAACTCGCCCCCCTGGTCAACGAGCTCCAGGGCGTCGGCGCCGAGAAGGGCCGCGTCGAGGTCGTCCCGGCCCGCTCCCACCGCGAGGCCTCAGCCCTCGCCCCGTACGTCAACCTGGCCCGCGGCTGGAACCGCCAGGCCGACATGGAGCGCAACCCCCTCTTCTACGACGACACCCTCAACTCGGCGAACTACCACGAATGGCTGCAGCGCTGGGCCGTCCACTTCGTCGTGCTGCCGAAGGGCGAACCGGACGGCGACGGCGGGGAACGCGAGCGGGAGCTCGTGCAGCGGGGCATGCCGTATCTGAAGCAGATCTGGGGCGACGCCAACTGGCAGCTGTTCCGCGTCACCGACCCCACCCCGCTCGCCGACCCGCCCGCCACCGTCGACCGCGCGGCCCAGGGCGAGCTGACCATCGAGGTCAAGAAGCCCGGCCGCGTCCTGATCCGCGTCCCCTACTCCCCGTGGCTCGGCCTGGTCGACACCAAGGGCAAGGGCGTCAAGCCCCCGCAGGAGACGTACGCCTCCAAGCACCGCGCGGACGGCACGCCCAAGTCGTACTCCAACGTCAACGGATGTCTGATGCAGACGACGGAGGACGACAAGGGGGACAAGTGGACGTTGCTGTTGGCGCCGAAGGCGGGGACGTATCGGCTGGGGGCGCCGTATCAGTTGCCCCGTGGTACTCCGTGCCCGGACGAGTTGAAGTGACCGGTGGGTGAGGCGGGCGTAGCCGGGGGCTGCCGCCCCCAGACCGCCCGCTTCCGCCCTTGAGGGGCCCCGTCCTCACACGCCGGACGGGCCGGGACTGCTCACCGCACGGGAAATGCCACGTCGCACACCGCGTCCTCCGGCCCCGCCGCATCCCAGTCCGCGAAGTAGATCTCGCGGCAGGGGCCTGCCATCTCCAGGCCCTCGCGGGCCATCCACTCCTCCACCGCCTCGAACGCCGCCAGGATCTGCGGATGGGCCACCTGGGCCTTGGTGATCCGGGTGTATGCGAGGCGCTGGGCCGGTTCCACCCGGACCTTTGTCTCCCAGGCGCGCCCCTTCGCCTCCGCCCACTTCCGCGCCGCCGCCTCGTCGGCGACCGGCACGCAGGCCTGAGCCGGGCCGTCGCTCTCCATGGACACCTCGGCGTGGTAGACGACGTACGGCGCCGCCGTCACACCCCCGCACTCCTCGGCCGCCGCCTCCAGGCGCCCAAGGGACGCGCCGATCCAGGCCGGCAGCTCGTCCGCCAGTGTGTGCCGGGTCTCGGTGATCACCGTCTGCGCCGGCACGTCCACCGTCTCGACCACGAACTTCCCGTACATCTCGGAGCTCCTCCCCGACAGTCGTCCACGGAGGTACTCGGCGAGCGTCCGCTGCCCGGCGAGACGCGTCTCGACGTCCGTCCAGTACGTGCCGAGCAGCCCGGCCGCCTTGGGTCCGTCGGCCTCGACCACCTCGGCGATCCGGGCGAGCGGCATGTCGAGCTGCCGTAGCAGCGCGACCAGCCGGGCGCGTTCCACCTGGTCGGCGCGGTAGTAGCGGGAGCCGCTGGCCTCGTCGACGTGTGCCGGTGCGAGCAGGCCGAGGCGGTCGTAGAGCCGCAGGGCCTTCGCCGAGAGCCGCGCCCGCGCGGCGAACGCGCCGATGGTGAGCAGTTCGTCGTCCACGCGAGCATCCTCCGTCACCGGACGGGTCCTTTCCGCCCGGTGACGGAGGATGCTCGCCCTTGTCCCAGGGGCAAGGTCAACGCCCGACTATGCGAGGGCGCTCTCCACCGCCGCCACGAGCTCCGCCGCCTCCGGCTCGGTCTGCGGGGAGAAGCGGGCGACGACCTTGCCGTCCCGGCCGATCAGGAACTTCTCGAAGTTCCAGCGGATGTCGCCGCTGTGGCCCTCGGCATCGGCGAAGCCGGTCAGACGGTCGTAGAGGGGGTGCCGGTTCTCGCCGTTCACCTCGACCTTCTCGGTCAGCGGGAAGGTCACGCCGTACGTCGCCGAGCAGAACTCGGCGATCTCCTCGGCGCTGCCCGGCTCCTGCCCGAGGAACTGGTTGCAGGGCACGCCGAGGACGGTGAAGCCCTGCTCGGCGTAGCGCTCGTGAAGGCGCTCGAGCCCGGTGTACTGCGGGGTCAGCCCGCACTTGGAGGCCACGTTCACCACCAGCACGGCCTGGCCGGCGTACTGGGGCAGGTCCGCGGAGCCGCCCTGCAGCGCACCGATCTCGACGTCGAGGGGGGAGATGCCGTTGTTCTCTGTAGTCGTCATAAGCGGATGCTAGCTCCGGTACGTGTCGGACCGGTTCCGGGCCTCCAGTAAGACGTTCCCGGCCGGTGTGCGGGAGTAGAGGACCGAGCGGCCCGCGCGTCGCCGTTCCACCAGTCCCGCGTCCAGCAGCACCTTCAGATGCCGGCCGACCGAGCCGAGGGTCTGCCCGGTCACGGCGACGAGCTGGCTCGTGCTCATGGGGGAGGCGAGGAGTACGAGGACTCCGGCCCGCGCGGGACCGAGCAGCGCGCCGAGGCTCGCGGGCACGTTCCGGGCGCCGGGGTCGGCGAGGGCGCCCGTGCAGCCGTAGACGATGGCGTACCGCTTCGGGATCTCCCAGTACACCCAGCCGTGCCCGGGCGTGACCGGCACCAGGACGAGTTCGGCGCCGGAGATGTCGCGGGGCGGGAGCTCGTGTCCGTTCACCTGGAGGCGGTTGTCGCCGAGCCAGCGGGTCTGCCCCGGCTTCAGGGAGTCCAGTACGGCCGCCCAGCCGTGCCGGCTCACCTGCGCGGTCCTGGCTGCCACGTCCGCCTCCAGGACGCGGCGACGGCGGTCCCAGTAAGGCCGTACGGTCTCGGACCAGACGTGGGCGAGAAGTGTGGCCGCCCGCTCGGGCAGGTCGTCCCGTTCCAGAGCGGCGGGGAGCGGGCCGCGCAGGGAGACGCGGAGGTTGGCGCGGGCCTCGGCGGGGTCGGTCGCCCGGATCTTGGCCAGCGTCTCCTCCAGGGGCTCCCCGTCGCGCGGGAGGGGCGCGAGGAAGTCGGCGATCCAGGACCTGCCTAGCCCGGCGCGCACGAGCTGCGCGGTGACCGGGTCGGCCGCGAGGAACGCCCGGTAGCCGGGCAGATGGGCGCGGAGCCAGGCCTCCTCGCCCGGGTGGGCGCCGGTGCCGGCGTGCAGCAGCGTCAGCGAGGAGAAGGTCTCGGCGAACGGGCAGAGCACGAAGCGGCTGCGGGCGAGGGTGTCGGCGTCGAGCTGCCACCAACCCATGAGCACCCCCGGAGTTTCGCCGACGCGCGAAACGATAACCACACTGTCCCGGCTGCTCCGAGACTCCGTGCATGCGCAGCTACCGACAGCTCTTCCGTACCCCGGAGTACACCCCGTTCCTCCTCTCCTTCGCCGCCCGCGGCGCGGCCCAGACGATCAGCGGACTCGCGCTCGCCACGCTGGTCTACCGGGCCACCGACTCGCCGCTGCTGTCGGCGCTGAGCATGTTCGGTCCGCAGCTCGCGCAGGTGCTGGGAGCGACCTTCCTGCTCTCGGGCTCCGACCGGCTGCCCCCTCGCTCGACGCTCTCCGGGATGGGGCTCGCCTTCGCGGCCGGTACGGCGCTGATGGCGCTGCCCGGACTACCGGTCGGGGCGGTCCTCGGCCTCGTGTTCCTTCAGGGGCTGATCGCCTCGCTGGGCGGCGGGGTGAGCGGCGGCCTGCTGAACGAGATCCTCCCCAAGGACGGCTATGTACTGGGGCGTTCGGTGTTCAACATGCTCTGGGGGCTCATCCAGATCAGTGGCTTCGCGACCGGCGGCGTCCTGCTGGCCGTCCTGTCCCCGCGCACCTGTCTGCTGCTTGCGGCCGGGCTCCACGGCGTCTCCGCCCTCGTCACCCGCCTCGGCCTGACCGCCCGGCCGCCACGCTCCTCGGGCCGCCCGTCAGCGTCGGCGACCTGGCGCACCAACGCCCTGCTGTGGTCCTCGCGTCCCCGCCGGCTGACCTATCTGGGCCTGTGGGTGCCCAACGGACTCGTGGTCGGCTGCGATTCTCTGTTCGTCTCCTACGACCCGCGGCACGCCGGTGCGCTGTTCGCGTGCGGGGCGGTCGGCATGTTCGCCGGTGATCTGACCGTGGGCCGTCTGGTGCCGCCGGACCTGCGCTCCCGTCTGGACATCCCGCTGCGGCTGCTGCTGGCGGCGCCGTATCTGTTCTTCTTCCTGCGGCCGGGAGCGGTGCCGGCAGCCGTCGCGTCGGCCGCGGCCTCCGTCGGGTTCGCGGCGAGCCTGGTGCTGCAGGAACGCCTGATGTCCCTCACCCCCGACGAACTCGCGGGCCACGCCCTCGGGCTGCACTCCGCCGGGATGCTCACGATGCAGGGCGTGGGCGCCGTCGTGGCGGGCTCGATGGCCCAACTCACCTCGCCCGCCGCGGCGATGACGGTCATGGCGGCCGCGTCGACCGCCGTGACGCTGGCGCTGGCTACTGCTGCTCGACGGCCGCGGTCCGGGGGTCGGGCACCGGAGCCGGAGCCGCTGCCGTCGTAGGAGCCGGTGCCCCCTGGCCGAAGTGCTGCGCCGCCTTGTCGAAGTACCGCAGCAGCTCCACCGGGAACGGCATCACCAGCGTCGAGTTCTTCTCGGCCGCGACCTCCACGACCGTCTGGAGGAGCCGTAGCTGCATCGCCTCGGGGGTGTCCGACATGATGCGGGAGGCGTTGGCGAGCTGCTGGGCGGCCTGGAACTCGCCGTCCGCGGTGATGACCCGGGCGCGCCGCTCACGCTCCGCCTCGGCCTGCCGGGACATGGACCGCTTCAGCGACTCCGGCAGTTGTACGTCCTTGATCTCCACACGGTCGATGTGGACGCCCCAGCCGGCGGCCGGGCTGTCGATCATCAGGGCGAGCCCCTCGTGCAGCCGCTCACGGTCCGACAGCAGGTCGTCGAGGTCGCTCTTGCCGATGATGGAGCGCAGCGACGACTGGGCGACCTGGCCGACGGCGAAGTGGTAGTCCTGGACCTCGATGGCGGCCCGCAGCGGATCGGTCACCCGGAAGTAGACGACCGCGTCGACCTTCACCGAGACGTTGTCCTTGGTGATGCCCTCCTGGGTCGGCACCGGCATGGTGACCACCTGCGTGTTCACCTTCCGCATCCGGTCGACGAACGGAATCAGGAACGTCACGCCCGGCTGCCGGTACGACGGCAGCGCCTTGCCCATCCGGAACACGACCCCGCGCTCGACCTGGTTGACCACCCGCATACCGCTGCGCAGCACGAGCAGGGCGGCCAGGGCCACCAGCACGACCGCGACCACAGTGCCTTCCATCGCACTCCATTCCTCGAAAGGATTCCCCGTAAGGATTGAGACAAGGAAGTAGACACCGGACGGAGTTGGCCGGATGCGCCCGCACGCGTCAGGAGATCGTCAAGAAAACGATCCTGCACACGGTCCTGCCCCGGGCCCCGCACCGAGGGTCGTGGTCGTGGGCGCGGGCTTCGGCGGGATCGCCGTTGCCGCCGAACTCCTGCGGCACGGGTTCGACGACGTGACCCTCCTGGAGGCGGCACCGCAGCTGGGCGGCACCTGGCACGTGGCGGAAACGCCCGAGGGCGGCGTCCCGTCGCCGGTATGCCGCCCTCGGGTGTGTGCCGGTCCGGTCAGCTCCGGTGGGCGGAGCCGTGGACCAGGAGCTCCGTCACGTCCATGTAGCTGCAGCCCGAGGGGCTCGGGTCCGTGGCGCACTTGGCGCCGTTGTCGGCGGCCTGGTTGCCGAGCATGGTCAGACGGACGTAGCGGATGTTCTGCCCGGTGCCGGCCTTGAGGGGCACGGCGTTCTCCCGGCCGGTGTCGGCGGGCTTGAAGTGGCCCTCGGCGGCGGTGACCCAGGTGGTGCCGTCCGTCGAGGTCTCGACCCGGTAGTCGCCGAGGGACGCCGTCTTGTCGTCCCCGCAGCCCGACGCCGGGTCGATGCGCAGTTCGGTGACGTCGACGGCCGAGGGCAGCTTGACCGTGTTGTGCACCGGGTCCACCCCGGTGCCGTTGCTGCCGTCCTTGGCGTCCGAGCCCCAGACGGTGCCCGACATGTCGATCAGGCCGTTCGGTCCGCAGCCGAAGTCGGTGTTGTCGGGCCCGGTGAACTCCGTGACCGTGGCGCCGCCGGAAGCGGCGGCCCAGTCGCGGCGCAGCGACCAGTCGGCGCCGCTCCGGGAGCCGACGGAGACCGTGCGGATCTGCGGCTCGTAGCCGCTGCCGCTCGCGTACACCTTCCGGTACGTGCCCTTGGGGACGTTGTGGATCGTGTACGTGCCGTCCGCCCTGGTCACGGCGGAGAAGTCGGCGCCGGGGAACCCGGAGGCATGGCCGCTGATGCTGACGGCGACCCCGCCGACGGGGGCGCCGGACGCGTCGTCGGCGACCTTGCCGGTGAGGGTGCTCACCGGGGTGTGCGGGCCGGGCGGCAGCGAGAAGTCCTCGTCGGGCTTGGTGTCGTCGGCGCTCAGCGCGGCGGCGAAGTAGCCCATGCCGCGGTGCGCGAACACCTTCCAGATGCGGTCGTGGGCCCGGCCGCGGTTGACCACGGTGTCGGCCTGCAGGATGGCGTTGCGCTGGTCGAGGAAGGTGGGGTTCGCGGGCGACAGCTCCATCGCGCGGGTCAGCAGCGACTCGGTGAGCCTGCTGCCGAGCCGGTTGCGCAGGTCCCAGAGCGTCTCGCTCCAGATCTCGCCGTCGGCGTGCACCTCGGGGCCGCGGCGCGAGATCTTCCCGTAGTCGCCGTAGGTGTACCCGCCCTTGCCCGCGGCCGCCGTGCCGGGGCACCTGGCGGAGGTGGAGCCGACCGGGCAGTCCAACGGCTGGGAGCGGGAGGGCAGTTCGTCGGTCCAGTGCGGCGGGTCGAGGGCCACCTCACCGTCGACGTGCCGGTCGTCCTTCAGCAGCCCCTCGGTGTTGAGGAAGTCGAGCGCGTACCAGTCGCTCCACGCCTCGCCCATCGCGCCGCCCTGCTGGCCGGTGAGGGCCGAGACCCCCGCCGCGTCGACGACGAGCCGGTTGGACAGACCGTGCGTGTACTCGTGGTAGACGGTGGCGGCGTCGTCGCCCCAGTTGCCCTGCAGCACCGTGTAGCCGGGCCCGGACCCGGTCAGGTACATCTGCATCGTGGGCGCCTGCCCGTCCGGCGGCGTCCCCATGTTGGCGTTGTTCAGGTGGTTCTCGTCGGGCAGCCCGTGGTCGACGGCGGCGCCGTCGTCGGTCTGCGCGTCCACGGCGTCGCCGTCCCGGCCGTCGAAGTTGCCCGCGGCCCGGGTGAAGCCGATCGGGCCGGCCTCCAGGTGGTCGTGGTAGGTGCCGAGGTAGTAGTAGACCTGCGCGGCGTTCTGCTCGCGGTTGGTCTTCCAGGAGTACGGCGTCTTCTGGTCCCAGGAGCAGGGCAGCGGGACGTCGCAGCCGGGACCGGTGACGGGCTTGAACGGGAAGGAGAACGTCCCGTCGGCCGCCGGGGTGATCTCCTCGCCCGCGTCCACCTTGTTGTTGTCGTCGACATCGCTGAAGACGTGCGCGATACGGCCGTCGAGGGTCTTGGCGCCGACGGGCAGCCAGCCGTGCGCGGTGAGGTGGCGGGTGTGCTGCTCGCCGCCCTTGGGGGCGCCGGAGTACCGGTCCCAGACGAGGACCTTGCCGGTGCGCAGGGGCGTGGCCGCGGAGGAGGACAGGGGTTGACCGGAGGAAGGCGCCGCCCCGGTCGCCGCCGACAGGTCGTCGGAGAGGTTCTGCCGGTACAGAACCCGACCGGTCGCCGCGTCGACGACGTGCAGCCACATGCCGTGGCCGTCCGGCACGGTGACCGTCTGCCACGCGCGCCGGGCGGTGCCTCCCGGCGCCGTGTAGACGACCTGCTTGGCGGTGTCCGCCTTGCCGAGGCCGTCGGCCCCGGCCCTGGCACCGGCGATGTCGCGAACGGCGGTGTGCTTGGCCTGAGTCAAGGTGACACGACCGGGAGCCAGCTGATCCGGCAACTTCGGCACCGGAGAGCCGAGCACGCTGATCAGCCGCCCGTCGCGGGAGACGTTCGCCTTGACGCCGTCGCCGAACACCGGCACGCCGTCGACCGACTGGACGAACGACAGATGACGGGTCCCGGCGACGTCGGTGTACTGCTTCCGCAGGGTCAGATCACGGACCTGCCCGGCGGAGAGCCCGAAGACATCGGGATGGTCCCGCAGATACTGCCGGACGATGTCCTCCGGGCGTCCCTTGCCGCTGTCGCTGCGGGGCGTCAGATACCCGTCGAGCTTGGCCACCTGCCGCGCCGTACCGGTGGCCGGGTCCAGTTCGAGTACGCCCTGAGCGCCGAGCTGCCTGCGCAACGCCCGTACGCCGGGGCGCTGTTCGGCCTTCGCGAGCCGGGCATCGCGGCGCACCAGCGTCTGCTGCGAGGGAATGGACGGCGTGGCGGACGGTGTGGGCGACGGACCGTCGGCCGCCGGGTTGCCCGGGGTCGCGTGCGCGGCAGCGGGCACAAAAGCGACGGCCAGCGTGAGGCCGGCCGCCGCGGTGAGTATGGTCGCGCGTCTCGCGCGCGAGGAAGAGGCTCTCGTCATTTAACGCCTCGTGGGGGGTGAGGGGTCCAACGGCCGTGATTTACGGCCGAGTTGTACACCTCGCACCCTTTCAAGGCGACCTGCACGACAGAAGACCTCAAAGATCAAGTGTCACAGACGTCACACAGGGAGGGTTGTCCGGATCAGCTGGCGGCGCCCAACGATGCTGTGAAGTCCGTCCATGCCTTGGGGGGCAGGCGGAGTATCGGGCCGTCCGGGTCCTTGGAGTCGCGTATGGCGACAGTGGCGGGGATATTACGGGCGACTTCGACGCATTCGCCGCTGCCGCTGCTGTAGCTGGACTTCAGGAAGTCGAATCCAGTGGTCAATGCATGACCTCTCTGATGCTCTCGATCAGGCTGAGCGAGTCCTTGGGGGCCAGGCTCAGCCTCGCGGTGCGGTCGAAGAAAGAGCCGTACATGGTGCTTTCGGACTCGCTTTCGACCCATACCGTAGCCGCGATGCTGTCAACGTGGACTACGTCCACGGCTTGGGCTTCGGCGAAGGAGATGATGTTGAAGGCTCCTGCCATGCAGGCGTGGCCGCCCGCACGGAAGGGCAACACCTGAATCCGCACGTTGGGGAGTTGGGCCACGTCGAGCAGGTGCTGCAACTGTGCGCGCATGACCTCGGGTCCGCCGATCTGTTGCCGGAGCGCGGCCTCCCAGACCACCGCATACATCTGGAGCGGCTCGGCTCCCGACAGGCGGGCCTGGCGCTTCATCCGTACATCTACGACCCCTTCGATCTCGTCGGGGTCCGTCCACAGCCCTTCGCTGACCACAACGGCCCTGGTGTATTCAGGGGTCTGCAACAGGCCCGGAATGAACGCCTGTTGCCATGTCCGTACCTGACTGGCGACGTCCTCCATGGCGATGTACTCGGCGATCGCCCCGGCCTGCGGAGCATGCTGCCACCAGCCCTTCGCCTTACGACGCTCCCGGTCGAGCCGGGCCAGGTTCAGCAGCCGTGCCAGGGCTTCGGGGTCGTCCAAGCCGTAGAGCTCGCACAGGGCGCGGATGTCGATGTCCCGCATCGGCACCCAGCCCCGCTCCATCTTCACAATCTTCGAGTTGGTCGCGTTGAGGACGTCAGCGGCTTGCTGCTGGGTCTTCCCCGCCGCATCCCGGAGGCGCAGAAGTTCCCCACCGAGTCGGCGTCCCAAGACAGTTGACGCCCGGTTACCAGTTAGTGCGGATCGGTTCACGGGATCAGTCTCGCGCCTCCATCGCCCTCTCAACAAACTTGGAGACAAGTGTCTCCAAGTTTGTTGCACTCACGCCATCCGTCTCGCTACGGTCAGTACTCAACCGCTCACTCGGCGGCTCCCACCCCCCACAAGGAGGCGCGCGTCCATGCCCGACGCCAACCCCACCCCCGAACCCCTCCGCCACGAGGACCAGCTCGACTACACCCCCGTCCCCCGAAGCGTCGCCCTCGCCCGCCGCCGCACCGCACGCCTCGTCACCGAGTGGGGGTATCCGCACCTCGCCGGAGACGTCGCCCTCGTCGCCAGCGAGCTGATGACCAACGCCCTGCTGCACGGCAGCCTGCGCGACCGGCTCATCCGGCTGCGGATCACCACTACGGCCGCCACGCTCCGCGTCGAGGTCAGCGACCCTCGCGGGGAGCGGCTGCCGTGTCGGCGTGCGGCGGCCGACGAGGATCAGTTCGGGCGAGGGCTGTTGCTGGTCGGAGCGCTGGCGGACGACTGGGGTGTCGCGCCACGGGTGGGTGTGGGCAAGACGGTCTGGGCGGAATGGAGCCTCGGCCTCACCCTCTGCACCGGCGATCCGCCCGCGCGCACGCGGGTGTGAGGGGGATGGCGCTAGCGTGGGCCCGTGCCGGAAGGGCGCTGGACGAGTGGAAGGGGCGGCCTATGACCACGCCGCACGCGGACGGAAACGGCCCGCTCATTCCCAGGCCCGAGCTGACCCTGCCGGCTCTGCGCCAGGCCGTGGCGACGGTGGCTCCCTCCCGCCTGCCCGAGTTCTCCGAGGACCTGCAGAAGGCGTTCGTCCGCGCCGGGGACGAGGACAGCGTCGTACCGATCCGCATGTTCTATCGGCAGTGGGGCGTGGTGGTGGAGATCGAGCGTCACCCCGAAACGGCCCGTCGCCTGCGCGCCGCCGAGCAGGCCATCAGCAGCCCCGACCCGGACGTACGCGAACGCGCCATCCGCGAGGCCGCAGAGATCGTACGAGCTGCACATCGCGAGGTCGCCGGCGGCTGAATGGCGCTGGGAGCTGTTCCAGGACGACCTGCTGGACGGGCTCCCGGATGCGGCACGTGCCGAGACCGAACGGCTGGCCAACGAGATCGCCGTACGCGAGTCGATGGTCTTCCTGGCGGGAGCCGCCTACACCGGACCTGGGCCTGGCGTACGGACCGAGAGCCGCGGGCTCCTCATGCTCACCTACCTGACCGATCTCCGTGGTGAGCGGATTGTGGTCGTGCAGGTGAGTTGGTTCGGCTGACGCCGGGCCGGATCCGCCTCAGGGCTGCTGTGACAGATTCCCGGAATCTGTCGCACTTTGTGGACTGGGACAAGCATGACCCTGACCGCGAGGCCGGCTCCGCCCGCCGGACAGTCCTCACGCTCACACGAGTGATGGCCGGGGACTGCGTTGAGCCCGGGGCTGCCGGTGCACCAGTGTTGCTGCCATGGACTGTGACCGGACCTCCGCGACCTCCTCGTTCTCTTCCTCCTCCCTCTTTCGTCCGACCCGTCGTCAACTCCTCGCCACCACAGGTGCGTTGCCACTCCTGGGTGTGACCGCGCAGACAGCGCGCCCCCGCACCGGCACTCCCTCCCTGTCCTTCACCCGGGCCACCAACGGCTCCGCCACCCTCGCCCCGGCCGGTGACCGCCTGATCGCCGAGGTGCAGGGCACCCTGTGGTCGCTGCCCCGCGCGGGCGGCAAGGCCGACCCGCTGACCCCGGCCGACCTCGAACCGGGCCGGCCCACCCACTCCCCGGACGGCACCCTCGTCGCCTTCTGCGCCTACCGGGGCGGCGGCTTCCACCTCTGGACCATGCGCCCCGACGGCTCCGATCTGCGGCGGCGCACCGACGGCCCCTGGGACGACCGTGGCCCGGCCTGGTCGCCGGACGGCACCCGGCTCGCCTTCGCCTCCGAGCGCGGCGGCGACCCCGAAGGCGCCGCGAGCGGAAGTCCGTACCGCATCCACGTGCTTGAGCTGCGCACCGGCCGTATCACCCGCGTCACCGGCCTGACCGGCCAGGACGGCCCCCTCCAGGACGGCCCGTGGGAGGACTTCGACCCCACCTGGTCACCGGACGGCAGCAGCATCCTCTTCGTCCGCGCCAAGCCCGTCGCCACACCCCTGGGCACCGGCCTGGAGGCCCGTACGATCGCCGCCGTCCCCGCCGACGGCACCGGACCGGTCACCGTGCGCCACACCGAGACCGAGGCCGTGCAGGTCATGACCCCGGCCCTGGCCACCGACGGCCGGCTGGCCCATCTGCGCACCACGGCCGCCCCGAACGGCTCCTGCACGCTGGTCGTGGACGGCCAGGTGGTCCCGGTGACGGGGGACATCGCTCCGGTGCCCCCGCGCTGGACGGCGGCGGGAGAGCTGCTGCTGACGCTCGACGGCGCCTTCACCCTCGTACGACCGGAGAAGCCGGAGCAGCCGCGGACCATCCCCTTCGAGGGGGTACTGCCCGTGCGGCGGCCGCGGTACGGGACCAAGGAGTACGACCTCGGAGAGCCGGGCCGGGCCCGTCCGGTGCGTGGCATCCATATGCCCGCGCTGTCGCCCGACGGGCGGCAGATCGCGTTCGCAGCCCTCAACTCGCTGTGGCTTGCGGGCAGTTCGGGCGGACTTCCGCCCCGGCGGCTGCACACCGCGTCCCGCACCCGGTATCTGCTCGCGCCCGTCTGGGCTCCCGACGGCCGGTCGCTCCTCTACGCCGACGACCGCGACGGCCTCCTCGGTGTGTACCGTCACGATCTCGCCACCGGCGAGGAGACCGCGCTCGCGGCCGGCGGCCGGGTCCACCCGGCGCTCTCCCCGGACGGGCAGCGGCTCGCCTGCCTCGACCTGACCGGCCGGCTGATCGTGCGCGACCTGGCGTCCGGCCAGGAACGCGTCCTCGCCACCCCCCTCGGCGGCGGCGGACTACCCGGCCGCCCCAGCTGGTCGCCCGACGGCCGCCACCTCGCCCTCTGCGACCGCAACCGCCTCAACTCCCGCTTCCGGGAGGGCTACAACCTCGTCCGGATCGTCGACACCACGACGGGCACCGACCGGCTGCACACGGTGGCGCCCCACACCTCGATCTCCGACCGGTACGACTCCGGGCCCGTCTGGTCGCCCGACGGCCGCCGGCTGGCCGTGATCGTCGAGTCGGCGCTCTGCCTGCTTCCCGTCGACCCCGACGGCACCCCGGCCGGCGAGCTGCGCACCCTCACCACCGAACCCGCCGACCACCCCTCCTGGTCCGGCGATTCGACGACCTTGCTGTACCTGTCCGGCGGTCGGCTACGGCTCGTCGCCGCCGAGGGCGGTCCCGCCCGCACCGTCCGCGTCCCCCTCGACGCCCCCAGACCCACCCCCGCGGACGTGGTGGTGCACGCCGGACGCCTGTGGGACGGCACGGGCGAGACGACCCTCGACGACGCCGACATCGTCGTACGAGCCGGACGCATCACCGCGGTGGAACCCCACCGGTCGTCCGGACGCACGGCCGCCCTCCGCCGCGTCGACGCCTCCGCGCACACCGTGATCCCCGGCCTGTGGGACACCCACACCCACCCCTGGCAGAGCACCTACGGCGGCCGCCAGACCGCCGGCCAGCTCACCTACGGCATCACCACGGCCGTCTCCCTCGGCGGCTTCGCCTACGAGCAGGCCCGCATCCGCGAGGCGGTGGCCACCGGACAGCTCGCCGGGCCGCGGCTGCTGACCACCGGGGAACTCCTCGACGGGGCACGCGTCGCATACAGCATGGGCCGTGCCCACCGGACCCGGGAGGGCCTCGCCCGCTCCCTGGAACGGGGCGCGGACCTGGACTGGGACTTCGTCAAGACGTATGTCCGCGCACCCGGTTGGGTCATGGAGGAGGCGGCCCGTTTCGCCCGCGAACGCCTCGGTGTACGCACCGGAGGCCACCTGCTCTCGCCGGGTGTACAACTCGGCCAGGACCTGACGACCCATCTGCAGGCCACGCAGCGCGCGGAGTTCGGGCACGCCATCACGGCACGAGGTCGCGCGTACCAGGACGTGGAGGAGATCTACACCGCGAGTGGAGTGCGCTTCTCCATGATCGCCACCCCCTTCACCTCCGCCCCTCTCCTCGGCGAGGACCCGGCCCTCGCGGACGACCCGCGGGTCACGGTGGTGATGCCCCCGTGGGACACGGCTGCCGTCCGCCAGTCGGCGGGCGTCCCGCCCACCGCGGCCCAACTCGCCACCCTCCGCACGGAGACCGACATCTACCGGCGCATCCTGGCCGCCGGCGGCCAGGTCGCCCTCGGCACGGACCAGCCGCTCGTCCCGGTCGGCCTCTCCCTCCACCTCGGCCTGCGCGCCCTGCACCGGGGCGGCCTCACCCCGGCCCAGGCCCTGAGCACCGCCACGGTCCTGCCCGCCCGTCTCTTCGGTGTCGACGGCGACCTGGGCACGGTCGAGAAGGGCAAGCTGGCCGACCTGACGGTGGTCGACGGCGACCCGTTCACGGACTTCGCCACCCTTGTCCGTACGGTCTCGGTACTCAGGGGCGGAGTGCCGTACACGACCGAGGAGTTGGTCGCCGCTTTCGAGCCGACCGCCGGGGACGCTACGGCGGCGGAGGAGGACTGGCTTGGGCTGGGGAGGCTGATGCGCCGCGAAGGGTGCTGTGAAGGGCACGGTTTCTGAGCGCCCCTTCAGGGGCGCGGGGAACTGCGCGAACAGCCACGAGGGCGACGCAGACGACCGACGGACAATGGCGACCCAGGTCAAACCACCCGCACCGCAGGTGAAGTGCGCTCGCCGGAGCCCCGGACGATCAACCGCGTCGGCACGGTGATCGTCCGCGCCCGCGACCGGTCACCGTCAAGCCGTGCCAGCGCGGTCCCCGCAGCCGCCCGGCCGATCTCCTCGGGGTCCTGGGCCACGACGGTCAGGGCCGGTTCGAGCGCCTCGGCGAGCGGTACGTCGTCGAAGGCGACCACGGCGACGTCCTTCCGCTTGCTGCGGGCGAGTTCGGCGACCATGCCGAGCGCGACCATGTTGTTGCCGGCGAACAGGGCGGTGGGCGGATCGGCCAGGGCGAGCAGCCCGGAGGTCGCGGTCGCGGCGCGCTGCTGGTCGTGGGCGTTGACGACCAGTGAGCGGTCGTAAGGGAGGCCGGCCTCCTGCAGGGCCGTGCGGTAGCCGGCCAGGCGTTCCCGGCGGGTGTACAGCTTCACGGGCAGGTCGCCGATGAAGCCGATGCGCCGGTGGCCGTGGGCGATCAGGTGGGCGACGCCGTCGTGGGTGCCCGCACGGTTCGAGCTGACGATGCTGTCCGTGGACAGTCCCACCCCCGGCCGGTCCAGGAAGACCACGGGCAGCCCCGCCGCGCGGTGGCTCTTGAGATGGGAGTGGTCGGCGCCGACGGACGGCACGATCATCAGGATGCTGACGCGCCGGGCCAGGAACTTGTCCGTCAGCGCGCGTTCGCGGTCCGGATCGTCCGCGGAGGAGCCCATGAGAAGCGTCAGCCCGCGTTCGCTGACGGTGTCCTCTATGGCACGGGCCACCGCGCCGAAGAAGGGGTTGGCGAGGTCGGGGATGACCAGGCCGATGGTGGTGTCCGGGCCGCCGACGCGGATGTTGCGGGCCATCAGGTTCGGCTGGAAGCCGAGCTTGGCGACGGCGGCGAGGACCTGCTCCCTGGTCCGGGCCGAGGCCGGCCCGTCCTCGTTCAGGACACGGGAGACCGTCTTTGCACTGACACCAACTTCCCGGGCGACGTCGGCCAGGGTGGGGCGGCGGCTCGCAGCCATGGAGGAACGTCTCCTGTCAGCCCTCGGGTTCCGGCCGCGGCCTCGGCCGGAACATGCGGGAGCTGGGTCGTGTGGTCAGTTGGCCTGGACTCCGGCCGCCTTCGCGGCCTCGGAATCCGCTACGACGGTACCTCCGGCCGCATCGACGGTGAGCGCGCCGGTCATGATGGCGACGACCTCCGCCATGGAGTAGTCGGACGGCTTGATCACCGCAGCCCGCCTGCCCAGCCGGTGGACGTGGATCCGGTCGGCGATCTCGAAGACATGCGGCATGTTGTGGCTGATCAGAACCACCGGCAGTCCCTTGTCGCGGACGCGCCGGATCAGGTCCAGGACCTGCCCAGACTCCTTGACACCGAGAGCGGCCGTCGGTTCGTCCATGACGACGACGCTGCCGGCCCAGGCGACGGACCGGGCGACCGCGACGGCCTGCCGCTGTCCGCCGGAGAGGGTCTCCACCGACTGCGTGAGCGAGCGCAGGCCGATCTTCAGGTCGGCCATGTGCTCGGAGGCCTCCTCGCGCATGCGCTTCTTGTCGAGCATGCGGAAGACACTGCCGAGGACACCGGGACGGCGCAGCTCGCGCCCGAGGAACATGTTCGAGGCGATGTCCATGGAGGCGGCCACCGCGAGGTCCTGGTAGACGGTCTCGATGCCGTGGGCGCGGGCGCTCTGCGGACTGGAGAAGGTGATGGGCTTGCCGTTGAGGCGTATCTCGCCCGCATCGGGCACCAGCGCGCCGGTGAGCGCCTTGATCAGGCTGGTCTTGCCGGCGCCGTTGTCTCCGATGACGGCGAGGACCTCGCCGGGCAGCAGGTCGAAGTCGGCGCCGTCGATGGCGGTGACATGGCCGTAGCGCTTGACCAGACCGCGGGCCTGCAGCACGGGCGTGGGGGAGGAGGTGGCGGTCATCGGGCCTTCTTCCGGGAGATCTGGTCGACGGTCACCGCGAGGATCACCAGCACGCCGGTGATCAGGGTCTGGTAGATGGAGGCGACGCCCATCAGCTGCAGGCCGTTGCGGAACACACCGACGATGAGCACGCCGATGAAGGTGCCGAGGACCGAACCGCGTCCGCCGAAGAGGCTGGTGCCGCCCAGCACCACGGCGGTGATGCTGTCGAGGTTGTCGGTCTGCCCGGCCTGCGGGTCGCCGACTCCGGTGCGGGAGATGAGCAGCAGGGCGGCGATGCCGTAGAGCAGACCCGCAACGGTGTAGATGCCGATGGTCAGGCGGGAGGTGCGGATGCCGTTCAGCCGCGCCGCTTCCTGGCTGTTGCCGAGGGCGTAGACGTGCCGGCCCCAGCTGGTGTTGCTCAGCGCGTAGGCGAGCAGCAGGAACAGGGCGATGGTGACCAGTGAGCCGTAGGTGATGTCGGTGTGGCCGAGCGGGAAGGTCTGTCCGAGGGCCGTCAGCGGGCCGGGCAGGCTGGTGATGGTCTGTTCGTTGGAGTAGATGTGGGTCAGCGCGAACGCCACGTTGAGCATGCCGAGCGTCACGATGAACGGCGGCAGCGGGATCTTCTGCACCAACAACCCGTTGAGCAGACCGAATCCGGCGCACACGGCGATGCCCAGGGCGATGGCGACGAGCGGGGGCAGGGTGCCGCCCGCGGCCATCTTGGCGATCATGATGCTGCCGAACGCCATCACGGCACCGCACGACAGGTCGATGCCCGCGGTGAGGATGATCAGGGTCTGGCCGATGGCGAGGGTGCCCACGACCATGACCTGCTGCACGATCAGCGAGAAGTTGCCGCCGGTGAGGAACTGGTCGGTCGAGAGCGAGAAGTAGGCACAGGCCAGGAGGAGGGCGACCAGAGGGCCGGTGGTCGGTGCCGTGAGCAGCCTGCGCAGCGTGGTCGGCGCCTTGAGATCGGCATACGGCGAGGACGTGCCCGGGGGCGTGGTCGTGGCAGTCATGCGAAGTCCTTGTCGGAAGACAGAAGTCCTGGTCCGCCCGGCACGTTCCTGGCAGGAGGACTGGAGGACGAGGGGGCGGCCGTCCCGGGCGGGGAGGAGGAGCCGGCCGCCCCGCTGAGGGGGAAGGGAAGTTGTCGCGGGCCTACGGGGCGGCTCAGCCCCAGCAGTTCTGCAGGCCGAACGCCGTGTCCTTGGACGTGACGCCCGCCTGTGCCTTGTCGGTGATCAGGTTGACGCCGGTGTCGGTGTAACCGGACGCCTTCTTGCCGGTCTTGGCGTAGGAGACGACGGCCTTGACGCCCTCCGCGGCCATCTTCAGCGGGTACTGCTGCGAGGTCGCGGCGATCTTGCCGTCCTTGACCGCCTGGGTGCCGGTGCAGCCGCCGTCGACGGAGACGATCAGGACGTCCTTCTCGCGGCCCTTGGCCTTCAGCGCCGTGTACGCGCCCAGCGCGGCCGGCTCGTTGATGGTGTAGACGAGGTTGATGTCCGGGTTCTTCTGGAGGCAGTTCTCCATGGCGGTCTGGCCCTTGGCCTGGTCGCCGCCGGTGTCCTGGGCGCAGGCGACGTCCTTGTCCGTGGCGCCGAAGCCCTGCAGGAAACCGTTGTGACGCAGGACGCCGACGGAGACGCCCGGCGCGAGGTCGAGGGTGGCTATCTTCGCCGGCTTGCCCTTCATGGCGGCCTTCGCGTACTGGCCGATGAGCTTGCCGGCGTCGAGGTTGTTGGTGGCGAAGAGGGCGTCGACCGCGCTCTGCGGATCGGTTGGGGTGTCCAGGGCGATGACCAGGACACCCTTGGCGCGGGCCTTCTGGACCGCGGGCACGATCGCCTTGGAGTCGCTCGGGGTGATCAGGATGCCCTTCACGCCGGCGGCGACCATGTTCTCGATGGCGGTGACCTGTCCGGCGTTGTCACCGTCGAACTTGCCTGCGGCGGTCATCAGTTGGGCGCCGTCGGCCTTGGCGGCCTTCTCCGCGCCCTCCTTCATCTTCACGAAGAACGGGTTGGTGTCGGTCTTGGTGATCAGACCGACCTTGACGCTGCCCGAGCCGGCGCTGGTGGAGCTCGATCCGGAGCCGGATCCGCAGGCGGTGAGAGCGAGGGCCGCGACGCCCGTGACCGCGGCGGCCCTGAGGAGGGAGGGGGACAGGCGAGTGGTGCGAGACATGAACGACTCCTGCGGGATGCGGGACGGCGAGCGGCGGTCGGATCCAAGCGGACTGCCCGCGGTGTCATCGTTGACTTATGTCATCGTTGACACCGCCTGGCGAGGATGATGGACTCCCGTTCGCGGCAACGTCAATGCCTTGTACTCGTCACAAATCGGCAACGTCCCGAAAGAAGGGCGCCCATGAGCCCGCGTCGGATCACCGTCCTCGGAGAGTGCGTCGCGGACGCCTTCACCGAACCGGCAGACACTGCGAACGAACTCGCACTGCGTGTGCTGCCGGGCGGCGGACCTGCGAATACGGCGGTCTCCCTGGCCAGGCTCGGCACCCCGGCGCGCTTCCTGGCCCGGCTGTCCGGCGATGTGTTCGGGCGCCTGTTCCGGACCCGTCTCGAGGCCTCCGGCGTGGACCTGTCGTACGCCGTCGCGGCCGCCGAACCCAGCACCCTCGCGGTCGCGGAACTGGACGAGCGGGGGCAGGCAGCGTTCTCCTTCCATGCGCAGAACACGGCCGACTGGCAGTGGACGGCCGAGGAGCTGGCGCGCGTGGACCTGTCCGGAACCGCCTGTGTGCACACCGGTTCCCTGGCCCTGGTCCAGCAGCCCGGCGCCGCGGTGGTGGAGGACTTCCTGGCGGCCGCCGCGCCCCGCACCACCATCAGCATCGACCCCAACGTACGGCCGCTGCTGGTCGACCCCGACGTCTACCGCGCCCGGCTGGCGCACTGGTGCGCCCTCGCCGACGTACTGCGGCTGAGCGAGGACGACCTGGCACTTCTCCTGCCGGACACGCCTCCCGAGAAGGCCTGCGACATCTGGCACACCGCCGGAGCGCGGCTCGTCGTGATCACCCGCGGTGCCGAAGGGGCCCTGGCCTCTCTCGACGGCGAACGGATCCAGGTTCCCGCGGTCGCCACGCAGGTGGTCGACACGGTCGGGGCGGGGGACTCCTTCACGGCCGGTCTGCTGCACCACCTCGGCGCCCGCGGACTCCTCGGCGGCCGGCTCAAGGAGCTGGACCTCGCCGCCGTCGCCGAAGCCTGTGTGTTCGGCACCCGGGTCGCGGCCCTGACCTGCGCGGTCGCCGGGCCCAACCCGCCCTGGCAGAGCGAGCTGGCGCAACCCTGATCACCCGGCCGGACATTCCCCGACAACGCAAGGAGAGGGATCGCTGTGACCAAGACCCTGTTCGCCGAGTTCACCGCCCGCGAGGGCACGGAGGACGAAGTCGCCCGTCTGCTGCGGGAGTACGCCGAGAAGGTCCGCGCGGAGGAAGGCAACCTCGCCTTCGACGCCTACACCAAGGCCTCCAGCCCGCGCGCCTTCTGGATCTTCGAGGTGTACCGCGACGAGGACGCCTTCCAGGCGCATCTGAAGCAGCCGTACGGCGCTCCCTTCAACGCCGCCCTCGTCCCGCTGATCGAGGAGGACGCCTCCGTACTGACGTTCCTCGACCCGCTGGTCTGACCTGACCCGTTCGCCAGGTCAGACGTCAACTGCACCGGCGGGCAGGGCCTGTTCGGTCCAGATGGACTTGCCGGTGCGGGTGTGGCGGGTGCCCCAGCGCCGGCACAGGGCGGAGATGAGCTGCAGGCCGCGGCCGTCCTCGTCGGTGGCGGAGGTGTGCCGGATGTGCGGCGTGGTCAGGCTGGCGTCGGAGACCTCGCAGATCAGGGCGCGGCTGCGGAGCATGCGCAGCCGGATGGGGCCGCAGGCGTGCCGGATCACGTTCCCGACCAGCTCGCTGACCAGTAGCTCGGTGGTCATCACCAGGTCCTCGTCGGCCAGGTCCCAGTCGGTGAGCTGGGCGCGGGCCAGCTCGCGGGCCTGGCCCGCCGCCACCGCGTCCTCCGGCAACGGCCATTCGGCGACGTTCTCCGCGCCCAGCGGGTGGGTCCGGGCCAGCAGCAGGGCGGCGTCGTCGGTCAGCGCGCGGTGGGCGGGCAGCAGGGCGGAGGTGATGGCGGCGCACAGGCCGTCCAGGTCGGACCCGTCCGCCGGTGCGGCCGTCCTGGCGTTCACGGACTCGAAGAGCAGCTCGGCGAGGCGGTTCATGCCGGTGGTGACATCCCTGTCCTTGCTCTCCACCAGCCCGTCGCTGTAGAGGGCGAGCAGACTCTCGGCGGGCAGCTCGGCCTCCAGCGTCTCGAACGGCGGAGTGGCCACACCGAGCGGCGGGTCCGGGGTCATGGGCAGGAAGGTGACCGTGCCGTCAGGCTGGGCCACCGCCGGGGGCGGCTGTCCGGCGCTGGCGTACGACAGCTGCCGGGTCACCGGGTCGTAGACGCCGTACAGGCAGGTCGCGAAGGTGTCGGTGCCCGGTTCACCCAGGAGGTCGTTGAGGTGGCCGAGGATCTCGTCGGGCGGCAGCTCCAGCTCCGAGAGGGTGCGGACGGCTGTGCGCAGCCCGCCCATGGTGGCGGCCTCGGCCATGCCGTGGCCCATGACGTCGCCGATCACGAGCGCCACCCGGGCCGCGGAGAGCGGGATCACGTCGTACCAGTCGCCGCCGACGTCGGCCCCCTGCTTGGCCGGCTGGTAGCGCGCGGCCACCGTCACCTCGGGCAGCTCGGGCAGCGCCTGCGGCAGCAGACTGCGCTGGAGCGTACGGGCCCGGGTCGTCGCCTCGTCGTAGAGCCCCGCCCGCTCCAGGGCCTGCGCGATCAGTCCGCTGAGCGCGGTCAGCAGCGTCCGTTCGTCGTCGTCCAGCGCCCGCGGCCGGTCGAAGCAGATCACCGCCGCACCGATCCCGCGCCCCGACACCGCAAGCGGCAGAAAGGCCCACGCCTGCTCGCAGCCCTCCCGGATCAGAGCCTCGGCCTGCGGATAGCGTTTGCGGAACTCCTCCGGGGAGGCGATGTGGAGGGGAGTGCGGGTGCGCAGGGCGTCGCCCACCGGGTTGGTGGTGTCCCGCACCGTCCACTGTCCCTCCAGCGCCCGGGTGAAGTGCTGCGGGTATCCCCGGGAGCCGACGACGGTCAGCCGGTCGTCGACCACGCCGAGCATGATCAGTCCGGTGGCGCCGAAGGGGGTCATCACACCGTCGGCCACCGCCGCCATCACGTCCTGGGCGGTGACGGCCTCGGCCAGCTCCCGTGTGATCCGCTGCACCAGGGCCGCACGTTCCGCGGCCGCCCGTTCCGCGGCGGCCCGCTCGACCTCCCGCAGATGCCGCTCGGTGGTGTCGGTGATGTAGAGGGTGAGTCCTTCCGGGACCGGCACCAGACGCAGGTGGTACCAGGACGTCCCGTCCGGCCACGGCACGTCGAAACCGGCCGGCCTGCCCTCGGCCGCGATGGCCCGGCATCGTTGCTCGAGCCCCGGCACGGCACGCACCGCGGGAACGTCCCGGAGCAACGCCCCGGCCACCTCGCCCGCAGGTCCGAAGAGCCGCTCGGCGGCCTGGTTCAGGAACTCGATGCGCCAGTCCGTGTCCAGGGAGACGAAGCCGTCGCTCATGTGCCGCAGCGCCCGCCCCACCGACTCGGCGGCGGTGTGGGTCTCGCTGCTGTCCTGGATGGTGCCGGTCACCTTCACCGGCACCCCCGCCTCGTCCGTGATCGTCCGGGCCCGGGCCTCGATCCAGACGTACGTGCCGTCCTGGCGCCGGATCCGGTACTCGTGCTGGAAGCCGCCGCGCTCCTGGATACCCGTGTCGAAGCCGGCCACCGCCGCCGGCAGGTCGTCCGGGTGGATCAGCGCCGCCCACGCCTCGATACCGCCGGTCATGATCTCCGGGTCGATGCCGGGCAGCACCTCCTCGACGGGCCCGCCGGCGGTCAGCTCTCCGGTGCGCAGGTCCCAGGTGTACGTGAGGGCCGGCGCCCCTTCCGCCTCCTCCGCCGGAGCGTCCCGCGGCCCCGGCCCGTGCTGCAGGGCTCGCAGCAGGGTGCCGGACGGATTGAGGATCCCGGACGACCTGAGCCTCCCGGACATCCAGGCCGCCACCTCGTTCAGGAACGCTTGCTCCGCCGGACCGGGCCCGGCGCCCGGAGCGAAGAGCACGGAGAGCGCACCGCGCCGCCCGCCGACGCCCGGAACGGGGACGGCCAGGTGCCCGATGCCCGCGGGGACTCCGGAAGGCCACAGTGCGGCGGGGTCCCGGCCGGGCATCGGGTCGGGCGGGGCCAGGTCCGGCTGCCAGGCGACGGTGTCACTGCGGGCGGCCCTGCTGGGTGGCGCCTTGCCCCGGGCGGGGATGATCAGCCAGGGCCGGGTCAGCGACTCCGGCAGCCCACTGTCGGCGACCAGGTAGAGAACGCCGCTCATTCCGCCGCCCGGCAGATGCACCATGCCGCCCAGACCGTGCACCTCGGCCACCGCCTGCTGCAGCGCGGTCAGCAGCACCTCGACATCGCGCCGGTCCTCGTCCACGGCGCCGAGCAGCCGCATCCGCATCTGCTGCCGCTCCAAGGGCCGCACGGCGCCTCTGGCATTCACCACGCCCGACTGTCGCCTCCGCTCACCGCTCGGGGATCCACTGGGCCGCATGCGATCGGGTACCTGCAGCGATCTGCATCCGCCGAATTCATCCTTCTTGAGAAACTTAGGATATTTCGTCGGTCTTGGGGAGGTTTTCGCAGCTGATCGACGAACCTGACCGGCCGTAGCCGGCCGTTGCACCGGGAGTCAGGACGCCGTCGAGCGCACCCCGAGGACGCCGAGCATCGCCCGGGTCGCCGGACTGGGGTTGAACCGGTTCCACACCAGATACTCGGTGCGACGCGGTCCGTCGACCACCGGGACCAGCGCCAGTCCGGGATCCTCGGCAGCACGCGGCCGGATGAAGGCCGACGGCAGCAGCGCGATGCCGAGCCCGCGCGCGATCAGCCGGGTGACCAGCTCCACGACACCGGCCTCGTACGCGACGTCGCGCACGAGGCCGGCGGCCGCGAACGCCTGGTCGGACTGGGCGCGGGCGGGCGTCCCGCTCACGAAGTCCACGAACGTCTCCTCGGCGATCTCCCGCAGCGTGACCCGGGCAGCGCCCGCCAGCCGGTGCCCGGCAGCCACCACCAGCACATGCTCGTCGTGGTCGAGAACGACCGCCTCCACCCCGAGAGGAGGTTCGCTCTCCGGCACGCCGAGGAAGGTTCGTCGCGGCCGAGCGGCTCCCCGGCGGTGTCGCCGCCACCCTCAGCGCCACCCAGCCGCTGCTGGTCGCCGGGCTGGCCGTCGCGCTGCTCCACGTCCGGCCGACGGCCTGGCGCCTGACCTGGGGCGTGCTCGGCCTGGCCGGCGTCGGACTCGTCGTCCTGGGGCCGCAGGCCCGGCTGGACGTCGTCGGCGTCCTCGCCGGCCTGGGCGGGACGGCCACCATGGCCACCGGGATCGTCCTCACCAAGCGCTGGGGCCTGCCCGCGGGAGTCGGCCCACTGACCCTGACGGGCTGGCAACTGGCGGCGGGCGGGCTGCTGTTGCTCCCGTTCACTCTCGCGATCGAGGGGGCACCGCCGCGCATCGATGCCTCAGCCGCCGCCGGATATCTGTGGCTCGGCAGCGTGGGCGGGCTGATCGCCTCCACGCTGTGGTTCCGCGGCATCGGGAAACTGCCGGTCGGCGCGTCCGCACCGCTGGTGCTGCTGTCCCCGCTGGTCGCGGCCGTCATCGGCGTCGCCCGGGGCGAGTCGCTGAGCCCCCTGCAGACCTTCGGCTTCGCCCTCGCCCTGGCCGCGTTGCCGGCGGCGCAGCTCAACGCCCCGAAGCCTTCGGGCCGGGTGACGCGCGGCGACCACACACCACTCGACCCCACGAAAGAAGGACTGACCCGATGAAGAGCGCCATGACGATCGCCGTACTGGGAGCCACCGGGATGGTCGGCAGCCGGGTGACCGAGGAGGCCGGCGCACGCGGTCACCGGGTGCTGGCCATGTCCCGTGAACCCGCCGACGAGGACCCGGCGACCCCGAACGTGACACCGGTCGCGGTCGACGCGAACGACTCGCACGCCTTACGGGAGGCGCTCGCCGGCACCGCCTCCCTCGGCGCCGTGGACGCCGTGGTACTGACCCTGCGGACCATGCCGGTCGACGAGGAGTTCCTGGTCGGCGCCACGCGTACGGTGCTGGACATCGCCGCGCGCCTCGGCGTCCGTGTCCTCGTGATCGGCGGCGCCGGAGCCCTGCGCAGCCCCGACGACCGCAACCTGCTCGTGGCCGACAACGAGACGTACGTGCCTGCAGAGATCAAGCCCGTCGCCACCGCCGGAATCGCCCAACTGCGAACCTGCCGGTCCCACGCCGATGCCGATCACGTCTACCTGAGCCCACCGGCCCTGCTCGAACCCGGCGTACGCACCGGCCGCTACCGACGCGGCACCGACACCCTCCTCATCGGCGCCGACGGCCGGTCCTGGATCAGCGCGGAGGACCTGGCGGTCGCGGTGGTCGACGAACTCGAGGCCCCTGGCCCCGACCCCCTCATCACGGTCGTCCACCACGGCGCACACCCGTCGCCGTAAGCATCCGGCAGGGGAGCCGAATGGCGCAGGTCGCCTCACGCTCGCGGCACCGCCGCACGGGTGGTTCCGCGCGGAGCGCCTCCACCCGCCCCGTCCTCGCGATGCCTTGTCCACGCAGGGGATTTGGGTCGGGAGCCCGCCGCCCGCCCGGTCTCGTTGATCGGACGATCCGGCGTGCCGACGAGCAGATATGGGGCATTTGCGCATTAACCTCCAGTCACCTTAAGACGTGGCGGATCTCGTTCGCGTCCGCTTCAACACCCGGAGAAGACATGCGCAAGCCTCGCAAGACCGTTGTCGTGGCAGTCCTCCTCGGCACCGTCGGCTTCCTCGGCGCCGGCACCGCTTACGCCCACGGGGACGGCCACGGGAGCAAACACGGACAGAGCCACTCGCGCGAGCACCACGACAAGGGAAACCAGACGATCCGTGTCAACCAGAGCACCACGTGCACGGTGACCGAGGACAACAGCGACGTACAGGGCGAGACCGCCTCGTTCGGCCCGGACGGCAAACCCGACACGCAGAACACCAACGTCGGTTCGAGCCTGGGCTGCAACAACACCGTCAGTTTCGGCAAGTAGCCCGCAAGCAGCCCACCCGGGCACACATGAGGAAGGCCCTCCGTGATCTCCACGGAGGGCCTTCCTCATGCTCATACAAGCCCTTGGCCTGGCTTTTCTCAGGCAGCCTCGGGTCGCGCCGCACGGATGTCCGGGACGGACTCCTGCGCGTCCTCGGGCCAGTTGGTCTCGTCCTCTCCGAAGTCCGGGGCCTGGAAGGGGGTCGTCGTCGGAGGCGGCGACGGTGCCGTGGAACGGCGGGGTTGCCCTTCCAGCGGGGTGGAGAACAGCGACGTCGAGTCGATGACAGGTCTGCCTTTCGTTACAGGTCCCTGATGGGTCCTGGCGTGCCGCGGCCGGGCACGACGGCGCTACAGCTTGGTCATCTTGGCGTACGGGCTCAAGATCCGCATCTGCGTCGAGCCGAAATCGACGAGCGCCGCGATCCCGTCCTCGACGCCGATCACCCGGCCGAGGCCGTACACGTCGTGTGTCACTTGGTCGCCCATCGCGAAGTGCTTGGGGGCCGGTGCGACCGGGGCCTTGAAGGGGCTGGTGGGCAGATGACGCTTCGATGCCGCGGGCTTGGTCATGGCTCAGTATGAACCCTCGTCGGCCCCGACCGCTGTGGCCGTCGGCACAGATCCACACGGGACCTCCGCGCCACGCTCCTCCATCGCCCGGAAAGTCACCCGCCCGCACCGCATGCCTGCAGGTACGGTGGCATGCGCGCTGACCCGAACGCACGACGGAAGATTGACATGATCCGAGTCCCCACGTGCATACTCAGCAGCTTCGAGCCGCCCCACCTACGCAATGGGCACAGCCCGGATCTGTTCGTGCAGATCGGGTCCGTGACCAAAACGCTCACCGCAACCGTCCTGACCGCCTTGGCCGGCCGCGGTGCCCTGAGTCTCGACGACCCGCTGGAGTCGTTCCTGCCCGCGCCCGAGGGCACCGGCATCACCCTGCGCCACCTCGCCGAGCACACCTCGGGCCTGCCACGGCTGGCCCCTGGAATCGGCGGCCGCGACCCCTACGCGGCCTTCGACGCCCAGGCCCTGGACGCGGTCGTACGGCAGCTGGACATCCTGGCCACGGCCCCCGCGGGCACCACGGAGGAATACTCGAACCTCGGATACGCCCTGCTGGGCGCGGCACTGGTCGCGGCCACCCGAACGCCGTACGAGGAACTTCTGCACCGGCATGTCCTCGACCCCCTCGGTGTCACCGACGTCGCCGCCGACCCGCCGCCCGGCAGACGGCTGTGCCGCCGGGGGCTCTTCGGGCGACCGGTGCGGCCCTGGACCATGAGCGGCGCGATCCTGCCCGCCGGCGGCCTGTGGGCCACGCCCGAAGCCACCGCCCGCCTGGTCACCGGCCTGCTCGTCGACCGCAGGCTCGGGGAGCCTGCCCCGGCCTGGCAGAAAGCAGGACGCCTCGTGTGGCACAACGGCGCGACGGGCAGCGCCTCGGTCTTCGCGGGAGCCGCACCCCAGGGCTGGATCCTCGTCCACCGCCTGTCCGGCCGGAGCGCGGCGACCGACCGGCTGGCCGTGGAGACATTCAGACGTTTCGTCGATGGTGCGTCCGACCAGAGGTGAGGGCCGCAAGTCCACAAGATGCCGCACAATCAAACGCGACGAACAAGTGCTCGGTTCATCCCATGTATGCCTGACAATTGTGCGCAGTGACCCTTGACCGGCTTGTTGGATGCGGGCAATCTCTTTCACGGTCCAGCAAGTCGGCTACAAGGTCACCCCATGGTGGTGGTGCAGGCCTACCCCTGCCGTATTCATCCCATGTATTGAGCGGGTGATGGCCGCCCGTCAACGGTGAGCGCCGCATTGCAATGGAGTGGAACCGAACACAAGTGAACAAGGCCTCGTGAGGAGACTTCGTGGACATCGCGACGACGCACTTACTGAGACGGCCGGACGCCGGGCGCAGCCGCCTCCGGACCGTCCGGCGCCTGATCGCCGGCTCGGCGGCCTCGGCCCTGGCGCTGCTGGGACTGCTGACCGGCGGCACCGCCCAGGCCGCCACACAGAGGCAGGCCGCCCCAGCCGTGTCGGCCACCAGTCAGTTCCACGGAGTGAACTGGGCGGATCCCAACGACAACTTCATCACCGGCCCGAACATCCCCGTCGGCCTGTCGACGTCGGACGACTACGCCACCACGTACGCGAAGTCCACGGCCATCCTCAAGGGCTTCCAGAACCTCGGGGCCGACACCGTCCGCATGGGCTTCAACGCGGCGACCACTTCGGGAGCCTGGTGGGGCAGCTACACCGCGGCGCTGGACGCCGCCACCGCGCTGGGCATGAAGGTCGTCGTCGCGCCGTGGCTGCAGAGCGGGAAGGTCGGTGACGCCACATCGTTCTACACGATGTGGGACACGATGATCAGCAAGTACGGCGCGAAGAGCAACTTCTACTTCGACATCATGAACGAGCCGTACGGCTACAACGCCACCGACCTGACCAACTTCGAGGCCGACTGGCTGGCGCACTACCCCAGCCTCCCCCGCGACCACGTGATCGTGCCCGGCCTGTATTCCGACGGGAACCTGTGCGCCGTCGGCGCCGACTCGCGGCTGTCCGGCACCCTGCTGTCCATCCACATCTACAGCATGTTCGGCGACTCCCACACCACCGAGGCCGACTGGGCCAAGGACTTCACCGGCAACCTGTGCGGCCATGCCGACCGCGCCCTACTGACCGAGTTCGGCGTCCCGATGACCACCGGCGTCGACTACAACGGTCCCAAGGACGGCACCAACAACATCTCCTACCTCTACGCCATCACCGACACCGTACGCAGCCTCGGCATCGGTTCCATCCTGTGGACCGGCGTCAAGGAAGCCGGCCAGACACAGGGCCCCGGGCCCTGCGACAACGCCTCCTGCGCCATCACCTCCCTGAACGGCAGCGGCACCAACCTGTCCCTGACCGTCACCGACCGGTCCGGTCTCGACCGTCTCCAGTGGGGCTGGGGCACCGGCACCAACCCCGGAGGGGGAAGCGGCAGCGGCAACGTACTGCGCGGCGCCGGCTCCAACCGCTGCCTCGACGTGCCCGGCGCGAGCGCCACCAACGGCGTGCAGACCGAGATCTGGGACTGCAACGGCGGCACCAACCAGCAGTGGAACCCCACCTCCGCCAAGGAACTGCGGGTCTACGGGAACAAGTGCCTGGACGCCAACGGCTTCGGGACCTCCCCGGGTACCAAGGTCGTCATCTGGGACTGCACCGGCGGTACCAACCAGCAGTGGAATCTGAACAGCGACGGCACCATCACCAGCGTCCAGTCCGGGCTGTGCCTGGATGTCACCGGAGGCTCCACCGCCAACGGTGCCCTCGTCGAGCTGTGGACCTGCAACGGCGGCATCAACCAGAGATGGACCCGGCAGTAACGCGGAAGAAGTGGTGCCGGGGGCTCGACGGAGCCTCCGGCACGGTCGTGGGTCAGATCTGGCCGAGGTCGATCTCCACCGGGAAGGGGGCCGCCACCTTGAGGACGCCGGTGAACACGTCTCCGTCCCGGTAGGTCTTCGTCGCGGGGTCGAGAACGTAGGTGTACACCAGAGGAACCCCTGTCGCGGCCTGCTCGATCCGCCAGTAGAAGCCGATACCTGCCTTCGCGTACTGGTCGACCTTCACGATCCGGTCAGTGGTCTCCGAGCCCGGCGACACCACCTCCGCGACCAGCAGCACGTGCTCGGGGCGGGTGGGGGTGATGTCGATCGTGTCCGCGCGGTACACGACCACGTCCGGGCGGCGATTGGTGAGCGGGACGTCCTGAAGCCGGACGTCGAAGTCCGTGTCGGCATTCCACTCCGGGCCCGCGGCGGCATCCAGGGAGTTCGCCAGCATCCGGGCCAGCCGGTTGTGCCGCTTGGACGCACTCGGACTCACGACGACCATCCCGTCCACGATCTCGATACCAGCGCACTGCTCCTCGGACCAGGACTCGTACTCCTGCGCCGTGATCTGCTCATGCATCCACGCCGGGGCCACCATCTCGGCCGTCATCAAGCACCTCCCGGACACTGTGCTGCGGGCCCGATCCCGCTGGATTCAGCGTACTGTCCGCCATCCGTCCGGCACGCTGGTCCGGCTCACGCCCCCTCGCGGAGCCTCGGGGCGGCCCTGACGAGCGACCTGGCCGTGGTCCTCGGGCCGTGGTCCTGGACCGTGCATGGTTCCGCGCGGAACGGCTCTCCACCCCGTCACGCGCCAGGAGGTGCCCCGGCCCGTGGGGGTGACCGTGCTGCCCGGGGCGGGGGCGGAGGACGGGGCCGGCAGGCGAACCCGCCCCGTGACCTCCACACCGGAATCCTGCCGGGTGCTGATCATGATCACTACGGTGACGCCGGCTGCGACCACGCCGAGCGGAACTGCCCAGGCGAATATGTCGCGCCGTCGTTTCCCGCTTGCTCGCATGCTCGCGGCCCTTCTGCGTTGCCCAGTCACGGTCGCACGATCTGTGTCTCGGCGGCACTGAGGTCTGTGGCGGGCTCGGGTGCGGGTCGGCGGGCCGTGTCGCTGACCTTGATGAGAAGGGCGACCAGCAGCCAGTTGGCGACCATGGCGGATCCGCCCTGGGCGAGGAAGGGCAGGGCCTTGCCGGTGAGGGGGATGAGGCCGGTGACGCCGCCGGTGACGACGAAGACCTGCAGGACGAGCGAGGTCGCCAGGCCGGCGGCGAGCAGCTTGCCGAAGGGGTCGGTCACGGTGATCGCGGTGCGCAGCCCCCGCTCGGCGAGGACCGCGTAGAGGAGCAGGACGAGCGTGACGCCGACCAGGCCGAGTTCCTCGCCGACGGTGGTGAGGATGAAGTCGCTGCGTCCGGCGAAGCCGATGAGCTCCGGATGGCCCTGGCCCAGCCCGGTGCCGAGGATGCCGCCGGAGCCGAAGCTGAAGAGGGCCTGGGCGGCCTGGTCGGAGACGAGTCCGGCCGGGCGCTGGGCAGGTGGCAGGTAGATGTCCATCGGATGCAGCCAGGCGACCACGCGGCCGTGGACGTGCGGTTCGAAGGACCCGACGACGAACGCGCCGACGGCGAACATCGCGACGCCGAACACCACCCAACTGGTGCGTTCGGTGGCGATGTACAACATGATCACGAAGATGCCGAAGAAGATCAGCGACGTGCCCAGGTCGCGTTCGAAGATCAGGACGAGCAGGCTGAGGATCCAGATGGCCGCGATGGGGCCGAGTTGCCGTCCGCGCGGGAGGTAGAGCCGCATGAACCTGCGTCCCGCCAGCGCCAGCGCGTCGCGGCGCATGGTGAGGTAGCCGGCGAAGAACACCACGATGACGATCTTCACGAACTCGCCGGGCTGGAAGGACAGCGGTCCGACGAAGATCCAGCGTTTGGCGCCGTAGACGTCACCGGGATAGAAGGCGGGTGCCATCAGCAGCACCAGGCCGACGGAGACGGTGAGGTAGGGGTAGCGCTGCAGCCTGCGATGGTCCTTCAGCGCGATCACCACTGCAGACAGGCCCACCGCCGCGACGGCGCACCACATGAGCTGTCCCGACGTCGCTGCCGCGGCGCCGTAACGGGCCTTGTAGGCGATGTCGAGGCGGTGGATGAGGACGACGCCCAGCCCGGTGAGCAGGGTGGCCACCGGCAGGATCAACGGGTCGGCGTGGCGGGCGAAGCGGCGTACGGCCACATGGCACAGCAGCGGCAGGATCCCCAGGACCGCGATTCGACCCGGCAGGGCGGCCGACAGGCTCCCCCCGGTGGCGAGTGTGGTCTCGGCATAGCCGTACCCGCAGATCAGTATGGCGCCCAGCAACAGCACCAGTTCCACATCACGGCTGGTGAACCGGCCGTGGGGCACCACTGGCTCGCGTCGACCGCGCATGCGGCTCCCCCCGGGTGACGGTGAACGGGCCGGCCCGAGGTGGTCTCCGTACGGGCTCCGACTGGAAGGATATACAGTTGCGCAACAGCGCAACTGTAAGGGGATGGTGGGACTGAGCAGGCGGGTGAGCAGGCGGCGGCGCCGGGTGTGGCCGGTGGTCGTGGGGCTCGGGATGGTTCTCGCGCTCATCGGCTATCTCGTCGCGCGCCACGTCCATTCGATGCTGGTGGAGCAGTGCACCGCGCAGAGCACCGAGGGTCCAACTGTCACGCTCGACCTGGACCAGGCCGCCAACGCCGCGACCATTGCGGCCGTGGCCCACGCCCGCAGACTGCCCGAACGCGCCGTCACCGTGGCTCTGGCCACCGCGATGCAGGAATCCAAGCTCCGGAACGTCGGCTACGGCGACCGGGACTCGATGGGGCTCTTCCAGCAGCGGCCCTCCCAGGGCTGGGGCACCCCCGCCCAGGTACTCGACCCCGTCCACTCCGCAGGAATGTTCTACGGCGCGCTCGTCAAGGTGCCCGACTATCCGAAGCTGCCGGTGACCGTCGCCGCACAGAAGGTCCAGCACAGTGGCTACCCGGAGGCGTACGCCCGGCACCAGCAGGACGCCGCCACTCTGGCCGCCGCTCTGTCCGGCCGCGAGGGGGCCTCACTCAGCTGCGAGGTGCGGAGCGTGGGCACACCGGGCTCCGCCCGGACCGGCCGTACGGCCGTCACGGCGGAGGTGCGGCGCGAGTTCGGCACCGACCTCGCCACCGACCCGCCCGCCCCCGTACCGACCGAAGTCGCTTACAAGGCGACTGACACCAGGGCGGGCTGGGCCCTGGCCCTGTGGCTGGTCTGTCATGCCACCACGCTGCACATCACTTCGGTGGATTTCGGCGGCCGCGAATGGAGCAGTTCCTCCTCGGGCAAGGGCTGGACCAGCCGAACGGATCCTCCCGGGGGTACTGGCGAAGTCCTGGCGAGGCTCGGCTCTGCCGCAGCATGACGAACGATTGCAATTGATTGCAGACTTGCGCAATGGGGCAAGCACCTGACGAAGATAGGCCCGTGACCACCCATGACACCCCGCCTCCGCAGCCCCCTGGCTCCGAGCACTGGACCGAGCTGCTGCGTGCCCGCCTGGACCGGATAGAGGACCTGCTTGCCCCGGCGGAGCAGGCATCCCGGTCCGAGCGTCCCGCTTGGCGGCGGCGCACCCGGGGCGAGCAGCGCTGGGCCGTGATGGCGGCGCTGCTGGTTGCCGTCTGGGTGCAGTGGGCGCTGCCTGAACGGCTCACCATCCACCCGCACTGGCTCCTGCCCGTACTGGAGCTGGTCATGATGGCGGCGCTGTGGGTGGCCCATCCGCACCGGCGGATCGAGCACAGCTCCCGTCTGCTGCGCGCGCTGGGCCTGCTGCTGGCCGCCGCGGTCAGCCTCGCCAACGGCTGGTCGGCCGTCATCCTGGTACGTGACCTGCTGCACGGCACCGAAGGCTCCAACGCCGTGGTCCTGCTGATGACCGGCGGCGGCATCTGGCTGACCAACGTCATCGCCTTCAGCCTCTGGTACTGGGAGTGGGACCGAGGCGGTCCGGTGACCCGCGCCCTCGGCACACACCAGCACCCGGACTTCCTCTTCCCGCAGATGCAGCAGGAGGGCATCGCGCCCGAGGACTGGGAGCCGCAGTACATGGACTACCTCTATGTCGCTCTCACCAACGCCACCGCCTTCAGCCCCACCGACACCATGCCGCTGTCCCGGTGGGCGAAGCTGCTGATGTCCATCCAGTCCACGATCTCCCTGCTGACCCTGGCGCTGATCATCGCGCGCGCGGTCAACGTCCTGAAGTGACCCGTGGCCCCTTGCCCAGGTCCCATGGGTGACGGGAACCCCGCCCCCGCATCCGTCATCAAACAGGGTGATCGTGGGTCTTGATTACCAAGCTATTTTCATTCAGACCAATCGTCATATTCCAGACGGAAGCGAGGAACGGTGCAGAGGACGAGCCGGGGCAGGTTGTACACGTCGGTGGCCGGGGCGATCGCGGTGGCCGTCGCCGTCAGCGGCTGCGGTGCGGGCGGTGGAAGCGGAACTGGCCACTCCGCCCCCACGGCGCAGGGAGGCGCACCAAAAGGCAACGCGGCCGGCACTTCTCGCGCCGCCGAACTCGCGGCCTGGCACAGGTGGGGTCTGACACCGCTGCGGACCGCTCCGCAGCCGCCGGCCGACAAGCCGGTGAAGCTCTCGGCCACCGGAACCGTCCCGGTATTCACCCACATACCGACCTCGCAGAAGGTCGTCTTCATCACAGTGGACGACGGCCAGGAGAAGGATCCCGAGTTCATCAAGATGATGCGGGACCTGAGGGTCCCGATCACGATGTTCCTGATGAACGACGCCATCAGGTCGGACTACGCGTACTTCAAACCACTGCAGGCGCTGGGCAATCACATACAGAACCACACCCTGCACCACCCCGTCATGAGCTCCGTCCCGCTGGCCCGTCAACGGGAAGAGGTGTGCGGAGACCAGAAGATCCTCACCAAGCAGTACGGCACCGCTCCACTGCTGTTCCGGCCGCCCTACGGCGCATACAACACCAACACCAGGACCGCGGTCGGACAGTGCGGGCCCCGGGCGATCGTGTGGTGGCGGGAATCGATGCAGATCCGCAGCATGCAGTACCAGACGCCGGACAAGAAGTTGCGCGACGGCGACATCATCCTCGCCCACTTCCGCGGCCCCTCCCAGCTCAAGGGCCGCACGATGACGCAGATGTTCGCCAGCATGCTCCGCCTCATACAGAAGCAGGGATTCGCCGTCGCCCGACTGGAGGACTACATCCAGCCACCGGCCCGCTGAACCATCGGGCGCCAAGCGGTGACCAGCAGGGGCTGCGCTCAGTACAGGGCCTCGCCCATCCGCGAGGTTTCGCCGATCACGTAGGCGCGGATCGCTGCCAGGTAGGCGTCACGACCGACGCGGCCGTCGCCGTCGGTGTCCAGTGCGTCGAACGCGGCGGCAGCGTTTTCGGTTGAATTGTTCAGCGCAGTGCGCAGGACGGTGAATTCGGCCTTGTCCAGGGTGCCGTCCCCGTCGGCGTCTGCGAGGTCGAACAGTGAGCCGAGGGCGAACCGGCAGACGTTGTCGAACTTGTCGGCACCGACCCATGCGTCGTATTCGCCGAAGGTCAGCTTCCCGTCGCCGTTCGCGTCCATCGCTCCCCACGCCTTGTGGGCTTGCCCGCGGGCGGCGACCACGAGCGGGTCCTCCTCCGTGCGTCCGGTGGCCTGGACGGCTCGGTCGACCCGGGAGAGGTAGTCGTACGCCGAGATGACCCCGTCCCCGTCCGCGTCCATCATGGCGAAGATACGCCCCCTCGCAGCGGTGGCGGCTGTGGCGACTGCGGCGGTGGTTCGGCCCACTGAAGATCTCCTCCGGCTCGTTTCATGCTTGCTCGACGAGGACTCGTCCGGCGCTTGCTACCCGCTGCCCTGCAGCTTCCATGCGATCCGAGCCGACCGACCGGCAGCCGCGAGAGCACAGGTGCGCGCAACCGCGCGCCGAGCGCGGAGAGCGCGGGCTGTGCGCTTCGAGGCGCCGGCGCGACGGGCGTTCCCTCTGGGTAGCCCAAGGGCCGTTAGAGGTGCAGGACGTGTTGGAGGGAAAATGCTCGGTAGGCGTGGCATCGCGGTGACGCTGGGGTCGCTGATGCTGGTGGGATCGTCGTTGGTGTGGGCACCGGCTGGGCAGGCCACGACGAGCGAGGGTGGGAGCGTCGGCTGCGCGGGCCGCAGCGAAGGCCGTTACGACCCACCGCTCACCCTTCTGCCGCGGCCGACCCATGTCCACGCGGACGTCATGTACACCTGCACCCTCACCCCCGGCCGTACCGTCTCCGCCACGGCCTCCTTCGACTCGGACGCACCGGAAGCCTCCTGCGTCGCCGTGTCCGGCGGAGGCGGGACGGAAACCGTCCGATACGCCGACGGCGGCAGGTCGCTGATCGTCTACGACAGCGCCACCACCGTTCGCGTCGCGGGCGTCCCCGTCGTCATCCAGCGGGGCCGGGTAACTGAAGGACGCGGCCAAGGGCATCCCGCACAGCGGACCGTCACCGGGCTGCCCGGGGAACTGCCCACGGAATGCCTCACATCCGGCCTGCGGGAAGCCGGCAACGCGGTTCAGCTGGAGATCCGGCCGTAAGGCTCGGACCGTACGGCAGCGTGCGAACGGCGAGTTGGTGGCGGCGGTGACCAATCCGCCGTCAGCTTCGCGCCCCCACAGGTCCGTCATAGGAACCCAGGACCTGAGCGTCACCGAGGGCACGGCACCGGAGGGGTTGTCCGCGGCGCAATCAGGATCGCAGCGCTGACCGGCGCCTCCGAGAACGCCAGGGTGAGCTGGTCCCGCCCCGCGGCCAAAGGCCGGTGACGAGGTTCGTGGAGCGGCAGGGGCCTTTGCTACTGGTCCGACACCGAATAGAAGGGCATCTTCCGGTACGTCGGCAGTGCGGGATCGTCGGCCCTGGGCTGGAACGGCACCAGTGGGGTGACCAGCCACGTGGCGAGCTTGCGTTCCTGGCGTGCGAGCCACTGTGCCTGACAGAGCATTCCGCTGCCTGTGCCCACCAGTGAGAGCCCGGCCGGGACTCCGAACCTGTAGGCGCTGAACAGACCGATCCCCAAGCCGATCAGCAGTGGCACGGCCATGTTCCGGGAAATGGCTTCGAAGGTCGCTTCGCGGGCGGTCACCGGTGCACCCTGCGGAGCGGGGGCGACCTGGTCGAGCCGGACCTGGAACCAGGCGCGGCGGGGGCCGGCGAACCAGAGGAAGGGCACCGCGAAGAGCGCCGTCGCGAGCAGGACGGCGGCCGCAGTGCCGAGTCCACCCGTATTGCCGAAGGCGACAGGCAGCGAACCGACCATTCCCACCAGCAGAGTCAACGTGCCCATGGAACGGGTGGAGGCGACCGCTCCGGCGAGGCGGAGGTGAGTGTTCATGCGTTCCTTCTGTCCGGCGTCCGAACATGGTCGGTCCGTGCCCCGGGGGAGCGTGCCGGGTGAGGTGCCGTGTGGTGCGGTGATGGTCAGGCCGTGGCTGCGGGAGCCGGAGCGGGGGTGTGGTGCGGTTGTTGCATGCGGGTGAGTCTGCGGACGAAGACGATGGCGAGAATCGCCGCCACCGCGTTGAGGAGGTCACCGAGTGCGATGACGGCGACCGCGTGGCGCAGACCGTCGAGGGTGTTCGAGGAGTTGCTGAGGCTGGAGCCGGCCCGGGCGATGACGGCGGAGGCGACGGTCAGGGTCCACCAGGCCGTGAGCGGGGTCTTCGGGACGGTGCGCCATGAGCCGTCGGGGGCGGTCTGGGCGCTGGCCTGCCAGATCTCGCTTGCGACGCGGTAGGGCAGCCACAGATTGCCGACGGGGACCAGCCAGGAGCCGATGGCCCATCCGCGGGCCATGGTGCATATGTCCTGAGAGAAGTACTCGGCGTTGACACGTACCCGGTAGAACCAGGCGATGAAGACGACCCCGGTGACCAGGACGGCGCCGATCTGGGCTTTGCCGGCCACGTCGAGGACGTGAGCGTCGTGGGCGAGCTGATCGGTGCGGTCGGCCAGCGCGGTGCCCAGGTGGCTGTACAGGCCGGCATCGGCCCAGAGGGCGAAGACGTCCACCGCGGCGGCGACACCGAGCAGCACGGAGACGGCCGCGGCCAGACCCGACACCGAACGCAGCGCAGGACCGCCGACCGGTCTGTCGGCAGGACCGTAGGACATGACAGAACCCCCCGAAGGAATACGTCCTCACCCGCGAGTGAGGATCAGTTGAATGTGTGCGCGCCCCCGCGCGGACCTGGGCGGGCCGCAGGATTCCTTCTCCTGCCGTCCAGGCACCGGAAGGACGGATCGCGTCGCCGCCCCCGTCACGATTCCCGGCCGGCTCGCCTGGTCAGGGCGGCGGACGTGAACACCTCCGGTCAGCACAGGAGTTCTAGGCGCGTCGCGGTGATCCTACCTGTGAAGAACCTGTGCATGAACTCGCCGCCGGCGTCTTCACCACCAACACCGCCGCCGCCGACATCCTCGTCCGCTGGAACGACGGGCACGTCTCCCTCTTCGCGGGCACGGACGCCGGCGATCTGCACGACGAAGTCCCGCTCGCACCTGCCGGCTGACCACCGGACACGGCGAGGCCGGTGACGGCTGGTCCCGGGCCGGTGTTCTCCTGCCCTCACGGCTGGTGGAGAGCGCATGGGTTTCTTCGTCCCGGCGGTCGGCTCGACCCACAGCCAACGGAGGATTTCATCGGCGTACGGCCCACGGTCGGCCGGGGGAGCCGGCGAGTCGTCGGAGTGAGATGCGGGCGGCGTTTCGTCAGACCTTCTCGACTCGCACCGAGTGTCCCGCGAGGAGTTGGTTCATGTCGTCGGTGTCGGACGTGAAGACGGTTGCCTCGGCTCCCCGCACGGCTTCCCGCCCTGCCACAGCCGCCAGGATGGCGTCGACGGCGTACTTGAGCGGCTAGTTAGTCGCGCTTGGGCCAGATCGGGCCCTGGTCGGTCCAGATGACGCCTTTGTTGCGGCACAGGCAGAAGGGGTGGCCGATCGGGTCGATGTAGACCTGCCAGCCGTAGCCGTCAGGACCGATGAAGTCCTGCCTCAGCGTCGCGCCGAGGTCGAGGACGCGGCGCTGCTCGAACTCGATCTCGTCCACTTCGAAGTCGAGGTGGAACTGCTTGGGGTGCTCGCTGTCGGGCCACTGCGGAGCGCGGTAATCGTCCACCCGGATGAACGCCAGCTCGATCTCGCCGAACTGGATGCCGGCCCAGTCCTCGGAACTGCCTTCCTTGATCGGACGGCCCGTCACCTCGGAGTAGAAAGCGGCCAGCTTCATCGTGTCCGGGCAGTCGATGATGAAATCGGTGAGTCGCAGCATCCCGCGATCTTCTCAGAGGCTCTGTACTGGGGAGTGCCGTACCGCAGAGAAGTACAGCAACCGTGCCGACCGCAGGCAGCCGTTCCAAACCGCTGACGGCCGAGCGACCAGGCCGGATGACCTCAGCGACTGCCCCGCCCGTAGTTCGCATTCAGGAGATCAGTCCGCGCCAGAGTCCGCGCGGCCTTCGGAGCGGAACACAGTCTTGTACTCACCTGCTTGGACCAGGTGATCCACTACTCTCGCCATGGCCGGTATACCGGCGTCACGGACGATGAGCCCGTCCCCGCAGGTGAAGAAGCTTCCTCCCAGCTCCTCACCTGTCGTCGCCCACCGGTCCATGAGCCTTTGGACCTCAGCGAGCGTGAAGATGGTCCCTGACCACCGGAGCCCGTCCGCGAGGATCACCCACATGTCGACGTTGCAGACGTCCTCAAGTGCCTCGCCCGCATCGGGCACGAAACAGATCTCGTACCCGTCCCGCCGCACCCGGTAAAAAGGCCCGTCCCACATGGCGCCCCTGACTCCCCGACTCCGTTCCGAACGCGGAGCCCAGCCTCCCGATCGCGCCCTCGCGTGGGGTCTGTCCCACTGGAGCCGGCCGGACGAGGACAGCTCGGCCTGCTTGATGACGATCAACTCCCCGCGGTCGGGTACGGCCTCGATGTACCAGAGGCCGCCTTCTTCGTCAGCGTGGCGGAAGTGGTGCCGCAGCGTGGCACTCTCGTCGACTGCTCGCAGGCACGCCATGATCTCTGCCGCGATTCGCTCCGGGGCAACCACGGGACCATCGTGCCGGCGAGCGCGCGCAGTTGGGCCGCTCTGACATCCATAAGTGACATCAACGGCGCCGGACGCCAGCGCTCCTGGGCGACCTGGCATGGCTCGGGTAACCGCCGCAGCTTTCCCGGGCGCCGGACCCCCCTCAGCGGTAGGGCCCGGCGCCTGGTGCGTCACTGCCTGACGGTGAAGTACTGCCATGCGCCCCATGTGCTGAGGTTTCCGGTGTCCCTGCTGCTGTGGACGTACTCGGCCCGCATACGGAACTTGCTGTTGACCGTGTTGGTCAGGCTCAGCGTCGCGTAGCTGGTGCTCGTGGTGCTGAGCGTGCGGCAGGAGGAGGTGCTCTGTGTGTGCCAGGCAGCGCTGTAGTACCGCTGGATCTGGAATTTCACGCACTGGCCGGCCTTGTTGGGCGTGACCGTGACGTTCAGCTTGGCCTTGGCGGTGTGGTGGTAGACCCGGTAGAGGAGGCCGCCGTAGTGGGTGCTCCCGTAGTAGCCGCTGAGCGACTCGGACACCTTGGCGTAGGCCGGCGCGGTCGTAGCGGCCGTGGCCGGGGCGTAGCGGTAGTCACCGGCGAACGCCGCGGTGAAGGTGGTCTTGCGGGTTGGTTCGTAGGTCGTGGCCAGGTTGCCGTGGCTGTCCACCGTGCCGGTCTCGATCAGCGCCTTCTTGCCGCCGTAGGGCTGGGCGTAGATCGCGAGGGTGCGGCCGTTGTAGGTCGTGCCGAGGTGGGCGGTGATCTTTGCGGTCGCGCCGTAGGCGTACGACGGAGCGTTGGTGGTGATGGACACCGCGGCGGCGCTGCGGGAGACCTGGCCGGTCGCGGACGCGTTGACGGCCTGATGGGTGGAGTCACCCGGGTAGGTCACGGTGTATGTGTTGGCTCCCCCGACCTGCGGGACATCGGCGATGCGGAAGGTGCCGTCGGCGGACAACGGCACGTCGGGCAGCGCAACACCGGTGGGATGGGCCAGGTCGCTCTTGAGCACGTGAACAACCTCACCGGATGAGTACGGAGCCGCCGACAGCTGCCCAGAGACGGTCAGTCGGGCCCCCCGGCTGGATGTCTCCGGTGTGGTGAGGTCGAGGGTGGGCCGGCTCGGGGGCGGGAGCTGCGACGGCACCGTGAACGTGTACGCAGTCGGCTCCTGCGACCGGTTCCCGGCCACGTCGACCCCGACGACGTAGAGGGTGTGCACGCCCCAGGACAGGGCGGTCGTCAGACTGCCGTTGCCCTCCGCGTCGGCGGGAACCCGGGCGGCACCGATGCCCGGTCCCTGGTCCAGGGCGTACTCGAAGTGGTCCAAGCCGCTGGCCTGGCAGTCCGGGGCCGCCGCTTCGGCGCACCCGCTGGGCAGGGGATCGCTGGCAGAGCTGAAACTGAACGTGGTGGGCTGCCCGGCAACCTTTGTGGGCGTTCCCGGGCTGCCCACCGGGGGGAAGTCCGGGTTGGTGACGACCGGGGCGAGGGGCGCGCTCCCGTCCACCCTGAAGTAGCAGGGCTCGGTCGGGTTCGAGTACGCCGTCCCGTCGTACGTCGACGCGTGCCAACCGTAAGTGTGCCCGTCCGTCAGGGGCAGCGGGACGTACACGGACTGGACGAGCACGGGCTGCCCGGAGACGGACCCGTCGGCCGCCTGCGAACCGTCCACGTCCCATGCGTGGACGACCCCCTGGTACGTCACCCCGTTGACCGTGGACCGCGGTACGCCGATGGAGACGGTCATCCCCGCGGGAGGCGGACTGGGCACCGTCCGCCAGGTCGGGTTGCTGTCGCTGCCGCAGTCCGCTCCGGCCGGCAACGCAGGCGCCGGCAGTGCCGGGTCGATCGGGGTCTCGTCGGCGGCCGCTGCCGCCGGAAGCGCTGCCACGATCGCGCCGGCCAGCAGAAGCGCGAGCCAGCCGCGCTGGTGCGCGGTTCGATTCACAGGTGTCTTCCTCCCGGGCCATGCCCGTACGTCAGTGTCGAGTGCCTGCACTCTCGCCGGGGGGCAGCGCCCGGGAACTCGGTTGCGCGCACGGCGATTGCCAGGGCGGCATGCGTCTCCCCACACACGCGGCCTTCCACCCCCGCTGCTGCGGTACGGGACCGCAGAGCAGCCGGACGGTAACACCGCCTCGGACGACCTCAGTGTTCCTTGATCAAACATTTACTGCGTGCGATAGAGCGACGCTGGCGAGCAGGAGTTCGCCAGGGCGTTCGCGGAATTCGGTTCTGCCGGCAACGGCGACGAGTCAAGCTGCCGTCTTGCGCTCGCGCCAGCCTCCGTCGAGCAGAAGCCCATTTCACGGGGGCCGATCTCACTGGCAGCCTCGCCCAGCTCCCGTGTAGTTGCGGATGATGCCCTCAGTCCGCTCGTACGACGTCTCGTCGAGCTCCGCGACCCCGAGCCACCGCTCGAGCAGGAACGCCATGGTCACCTGCGCCTTGGGGTGGCGGTTCTCGTCGACCTGGTGGAGGAGCCTCGTGCGGACCTTCTCGGCCTCGGCCTCCGTCTCGGCCTGCTCGTGGAGGTAGATGTCCGTCTTCGTGAGCGGGTCGCGCCCGGCGTGGACCCGGACCTGGAAGCCGGCCCCGTTGGGGCGGATGCTGCCGCGCTGACGCCGCTTGCTCCTGGTGTTCGCCATGGTTCTGGAACCTGTTCATGGTCAATGCCATGGCTACGACGAACAGCGCGCCTACCCCGGAGAGGTAAACGCGCTGGTCAGACACTGTGCCCCCGGCAGGATTCGAACCTGCGACCTCATCGCGCCGTCCGGGGCCGGCCGCGTTGCACACCACTGACGGTGAGATGCAGGGGTCAGGACGCTCCGGTCGTCGTCTGCGCCGGCTGCGTGGTGGGGGCCGGGGCGTTGGCCGGGGACTGAGGGTGGCGACCGGAGGAGTGCTCGACAACGCCGGACGCCAGTTGGGAGACGCTCGGCAGTACGTGGGCGTAGCCGGCGCCGAGCAGCAGGGCTGCGGCTGTCGCGGCGGTGGCCGTCCGGCGGGTCGTGGTGTTCACCCGCCGGAGTCCGCGTTCGCGCCGGCGCACCGGGTCGGAGTCGTGCGTGGGGTCGGGCATGGTCGGCCTCCTTCGGGCGAAGGCGGTGCCGCAAGGCGATCGTCCGGCTCGCGGACGCCATGTCATCAGCGTGCGTCGCGGCGCGTCTGGAAGCCGTTCGGGAAAGCTTCAGATGTGGCAAAGCCGAGTGACTGCGGCAGCGGCTCCCGCGCGTGCGCTGTCCTGCGGCCGGTCCGGGAAGCGGTCCGCATCGTCCTAGGCTTGGTGCCGTGGAACAGGAAACCGGCTCCCGGGCGGATCCGGACGCGCTCGCGGTGCTGGTCGTCGAGGACGACCCCGGCCTCGCCGGGTCGCTGGTGCGCGGCCTCGACCGAGCCGGGTACCGGGCGGCCAGTGTCGGCACCGCGCGTGGGGCGCTCACCCACGCTCCGGCACCCGACGTGGTCCTGCTCGACCTCGGCCTGCCCGACATGGACGGTATCGAGGTCTGCCGCAGGCTGCGCCGCAGGTCGGACGTGGTGATCATCGTGGTGACCGCCCGCGGCGAGGAGGGTGACAGGGTCGCCGCCCTCGACGAGGGTGCCGACGACTACCTGGTCAAGCCCTTCGGGCTGGCGGAGCTGCTGGCGCGGATCAGGGCCGTTCTGCGTCGCGTCCGCCCCGCCGAGCCCGATCTGCTGGCCTACGGCCCGCTCGTGGTCGACCCGCGAACCCGCAAGGTGACCGTCGGCGGAGAGGACGTCGCGCTCACCCCCAAGGAGTTCGACATCCTCCAGTGCCTCGTCGCCGATCCGGGCCGGGTCGTGACGCGCCAGGAGATCCTGGAACGAGCCTGGGACGCCCACTGGTACGGGCCCACGAAGGTGCTGGACGTCCATATGGCCGCGTTGCGCCGCAAACTGGGCGTGCCCGGACTGGTCGAGACGGTCTACGGGCGCGGCTTCCGCCTCGGTGAAGTCGGCTGACGCGCCGTGACCCGTCGCATCGCGCTCAGCGTTCTCGCCCTGATCACCGCGGTACTGGTGCTGGCGGTGGTGCCGCTCGGGCTGATCATGACGCAGCGCGAGCAGACCTTGTTCCGGGACGATGCGGCCGCGAAGACGAGGTCGATCGCCTCCGCGGTCGAGGAGCACCTGTCCGACCACAAGCCGGACGCGGCGGCGCGGAGCCTTGTCGCTGAGGCCCACGGCAGAGGCGACTGCGCGACCGTCTACGACAGCGCGCGCCGCGTGGTGCTGTCGACCGTGTGCTCCGACGTGGCCGGGGGCGACCCCGCGCGGCTGGTCTCCTCCGTGCTCGCCCACCCGGAAACCCGGGTGCGCCAGGACGAGCAGTGGCTGACCACCGCGGTACCGGTCGGCGACTCCTCGGACCCGGTCGGGGTCGCCGTCCTGAGCCGGTCGGCCGATCCGCTGCACGACCGGATCCTGGTCCTGTGGGGCTGGCTCGCGCTGATCGGCGTCGGCGGCCTCGCTGCCGCCGTGCTGATGTCGGTGCTGCTGGCCCGCTGGGTCGGCCGTCCGCTGCGGGTGCTGGACCGGGCGGCACAGCGGCTGGGCGAGGGGGCGCTGGACGAGCGGGCGCCGGCCGAGGCAGGGCCGCAGGAGGTGCGCCGTCTCGCGGCGACGTTCAACACCATGGCCGCCCGCACCGAGGCTCTGGTGCACGGTCACCGTGCCGTCGTCGCCGATGTGTCCCACCAGCTGCGCACGCCACTGGCCGCGCTCCGGCTGCGGCTCGACCTGCTCGCCGTCGACGCCGAAGGGGACACCGCGGCCGAACTGGCCGACGCGCAGGGCGAGATCGCCCGCCTGTCCCGGCTGGTGGACGGCAGGCTGGCGGTGGCCCGTGCCGAGCACGCGGTGCCGCGACCGGTGCCGGTCCGGGTGGACCGCGTCGTGGCCGAACGCGTCGCCGCCTGGGAGCCCGTCGCCGGCGCGGGCCGGGTCCGGCTCGCCGTCGACTGCCGCCCCCGGCTGACCGCCTTCCTCGGCGAGGGCGACCTCGAGCAGGTGCTCGACAACCTGATCGCCAACGCCCTCGACGCGGTCCAGGAGGGCGGCCGGGTGCTGATCACCGGTAAGCGGACCCACGAGACGGTCCAGCTGCGGGTCGTGGACAACGGCCCCGGGATGACCCCGGCGGCAAGGGAGAGCGCGTTCCGCAGGTTCGGCAACCCCGAGGCGAGCGGTAGCGGGCTGGGCCTGGCCATCGTCCACCGGCTGGTCACCGCCAACGGCGGCACCGCGGCCCTGCTGGACTCGCCCGGTGGGGGCCTGAGCGTGACGCTGTCGCTGCCCGCGTCCCGGCGGCTACGCGACCGCGGTGGCAGGTCCGACCCCGGCGGCCCCCGGCCGAGCGACGCCTGAATCCCTCCAAGGGCCCGCGCAGGTGATCGGCTTCACCCTCCTGACCAGCACATTCGCTGATCTTTGCGGGTTCTGAAGGATTCCTGAACCGGATACAGACAGTCGCCTGCGCAGGCTGGTCGACGGATACCCACAGGTACGGCCGCGCAGTGTCGAGCACTTCGACGGCACACCGACGGCCGAGGAGGAACCATGTCCCACCCCGACCACTCCACGTCGGCCGGCGCCGCCCGGCGCCGTGACCGCGGTCTGCGCCGGGTCAAAAGCACCACCCGCTGGGTGGCCGCCGCGGCCGCGGCCGGCTCCGTCGTGCTCGCCACCGGATACGCCCACGCCCTGCCCGGGAAGTCCTCGACCACGCCCAGGGACACCTCCCGGCCGTCGGCTCCCGCGCCGACGCCCACGTCTCCCACGCCCGCACCCCGGTCGAGCGCGCCCGCGGCCCCGAGGACTCCGTCGCGGTCGGCGGCCCCGTCCCCGCACCCGACCGTGCGGAAGCAACGGACGACCTCCGTCGCGCCGCGCACCGCACAGCCGTCCACCTCCGCGCCCACCGCCACGAAGCCCCCGGCACCGACTCCACAGCCCTCGCACACCACCTCGGGTGCCTCATGACCGCCGCCGCCACGCATCCGGCGTCGGTCTCCTTCCCCGCGCTGGGCACCACTGCCTCGCTGCTGGTCGGCGACGCGGGCGCACTGGGGGCGGCACGGCGGGTCCTCGACGCCGAGCTCGCCGCCGTCGACGCGGCGTGCAGCCGCTTCCGGCCCGACTCGGAACTGTCGCGTGCCAACGCCGCGGCGGGAGCCGCATTCCATGTGAGTGCCCTGTTCGCCGAGGCCCTGGACGTGGCGTTGCACGCGGCGGAGGAGACAGACGGCGTTGTCGACCCCACCGTCGGCACCGCGGTGGCCGCACTCGGCTACGACGTCACGTTCGCCGCGCTGCGACCGCAGGACCTGGGTCCCGTACGCCTTGCGGGACCGTCCGCGGGCTGGCGGGCGGTGGAGTGGGAGCGGGCCGCCCGGCGGCTGCGGCTGCCCCCGGGCACCGCGCTCGACCTCGGCGCGACCGCCAAGGCTCTCGCCGCCGACCGGGCCGCCCACCGCGCCGCCGAGGTGACGGGCTGCGCTGTCCTGGTCAATCTCGGCGGGGATCTCTCCGCCGCGGGCCAGGCGCCGCCGGGAGGCTGGCGGATCGCCATCGCCGACGACCACGCGGCGCCCGACACCGTGGCCCGGCCCACGGTGAGCATCACCGGGGGCGGACTGGCCACCTCCGGCACCACCGTGCGGACCTGGTGCCGCGGGGGACGGCGACTGCACCACATCGTCGACCCCGCCACCGGCGACATCCCCGCCCCGGTCTGGCGCACCGTGAGTGTCGCCGCCATCAGCTGCGTGGCCGCCAACACCGCCGCCACCGAGGCCGTCGTCGTCGGCGAACGCGCCCTCGACCGACTGCGCCGGGCAGGGCTGCCCGCACGGCTGGTCCGAGTGGACGGGGCCGTCGAGCGAGTCTGCGGCTGGCCCGAAGACAACCCGGGAGACGCCCGATGACCGGACTCGTCCCTCTCGCCGCCGGCCCCAGCCCGCTGTGGTACGCGACCCGGGCCGGCGGCACCGTCGCCCTGGTGCTGCTCACCACGACCGTCGCGCTCGGTGTCGCCGTGGGCGGCCGCCACACACCGCGGCGGCTCGCCCGCTTCGAGGTGGGCGCACTGCACCGCAACCTGTCGGTGCTGACCCTGGTCTTCCTGGCCCTGCACATCGTCACCGCGATCCTCGACACCTTCGTCCACCTGGGGTGGTGGGTGACGGTGGTGCCGTTCGCCGCCTCGTACCGGCCGCTCTGGCTGGGACTGGGCACGGTCGCGTTCGACCTGCTGCTCGCGGTCGCGGCCACCAGCGCGGTACGGCTGCGCATGGGGCAGCGGTGGTGGAAGGCCGTGCACTGGCTGGCCTACGCGGCCTGGCCCGTCGCGCTCTTCCACGCCGCGGGGACCGGCACGGACACCCGGCTCACGCTGCAACTCGCCTTGTACGCCGCATGCGCCACCCTCGTCGTCGCGGCCGTCTGGTGGCGGCTGTACCGGGCGGGGCCGGGGCGGGTCGCGGTGCGGCTCTGGGCGGGAGTCACCGCGGCGACGGTGCCCGTGGTGCTGGCGGCGTTCATGAACTCCGGGCCGTTGCAACCCGGTTGGGCGCAGCGCGCGGCAGCGGGCACGAGCACCGGCACGGGCACTGTCCACTCGACGCCCGCACCGACCGATGACGACGAGGGAGGGTCCGAATGACCGAGGCGATGACGAACGGACGGACGGCCCTGGCGGCCGACGACGGGCGCGCGGGCGTGCCCGGCCCGTACGGCTCACGGCTGCTGCACGGCTGGTACGCCACCGGCGGCCCGGCCGGCCTGGACGAGCACCTCGGCCGATACGGTCCGCCCCCTCTTCCGCGCACCGCGGACGAGGCCGACCGACTGATACGTGCGGTGGAGGACGCCGGACTGACCGGCAGGGGCGGCGCCGCCTTCCCCACCGGACGCAAGCTGCGGACCGTCGCGGGGGGCCGGGGCACCGCGGTGGTGGTCGCCAACGGCATGGAGAGCGAACCGGCCAGCCGCAAGGACGAGACCCTGCTGGACCTCGCCCCGCACCTGGTCCTGGACGGCGCCGCACTGGCCGCCGCCGCGGTGGGCGCCGATGTGGCGCATCTGTGCCTGCCGCGCACCAGGCAGGACCAGGCGGACGCCCTCCGCGAAGCCGTCGGGGAACGCCAGAGGGTCGGCACCGACCTGTTCCCGGTCCAGGTGCATGAACTGCCCCACCACTACGTCTCCAGCGAGGAGACGTCGCTGGTGCGATGGCTGAACGGCGGCGACGCCCGCCCGCTGGCCACCCCGCCGCGCCCCTTCGAGAAGGGGGTCGGCAGGCGTCCGACCCTGATCGACAACGTCGAGACCCTCGCCCACCTCGCACTGATCGCGCGCTACGGTCCCGGCTGGTTCCGCGGTGCCGGGCGCCCCGACGCCGCGGGCACCACACTGGTGACCCTCTCCGGTGCGCTGCGCACACCGGGTGTCTACGAAGTGCCGATGGGCCGGCCGCTCGGTGAGGCACTTGACGTCGCCGGAGGAGCCGCGGAACCGCTCGCAGCCGTCCTGGTGGGGGGCTTCTTCGGCAGTTGGCTGCCGGTGGGGCAGGCGCTGCACGTCCCGTTCGCCAAGCAGGACCTGGCGCCCCTCGGAGCGGGGCCCGGTGCCGGAGTGATCGTGGCGCTTCCCGCCCGCGCCTGCGGTCTGGCCGAGACGGCCAGGGTTCTCGGCTACCTCGCGGCGCAGAGCGCACGACAGTGCGGACCGTGCCGACTCGGCCTGCCGGCCGTCGCCGCGGACTTCGCGGACCTCGCCTGGGGGGACCCCACCCCGGAGCTGATGCGGCGTCTGGAAGGCCGTACGGGGCTGCTCGCCGGACGCGGCGCCTGCCGGCACCCCGACGGCGCCTCACGCTTCGCGGCGACCGCCCTTCGCGTCTTCGCCGACGACGTACGACACCACCTGAGCCGCGGCCCGTGTGCCGCAGCCGGGCACGAGCCCGTACTGCCGGTCCCGGACACACCGGTACCCGCCGACCGGGATTGGAGGTGAACGGCATGGCCCGTACACACACCGTCGGAATCGACCGCATCGCATGCGACGGCTACGGCCTGTGCGCCGAACTGCTCCCGGAATTGATCGAGTTGGACGAGTGGGGCTACCCGGTCGTGGGATCGGCCCCTCTCACGGGTGAAGCACTCCGGCACGCACGGCGCGCGGTGGCCGCGTGCCCAGCGCTGGCACTGCGCCTGGACCGGGCACCGGAGCGCGCACCGGACCGGAAGCCGGCCCAACGGTCGTGAACGAGTTCTCAACCCCACGTCGGACATACTTCTGCCTGCTCCGGCGCACGGCGCGGAGCAGGCAGGACAGCACTGCCATCCGGGCTGGGCGGGGCCTGATCACCAGGAGGACGGACGCGTGACCGTGATCGGCGGCAGGACACCGACGGACGTCCCGTACGAGGGGCCCGGCACGACATCCGGTGGCCCGGAGGGCAACGAGCGGCTGACCGCCGCGACCGGTGCGGTCCTGCTGGTCCTCTTCGCCATCGAGGGCGTCACCATCCTCTTCCTCGGGCAACTCCTCACCCTGCACTTCTTCATCGGACTGCTGCTGACCGGCCCGGTCTGCCTGAAGATCGGCTCGACCGGCTACCGCTTCTACCGCTACTACACGGGCTCGCCCGCGTACCGCCGCAAGGGGCCGCCCGCACCGCTGCTGCGTGTGCTGGGTCCGCTGGTCGTCGCCACAAGCGTCGCCGTCCTCGGCACGGGGGTGGCCCTGGCCCTGCTCGGACGCGACACCGGTCCGGTTCCGGTGCTCCTGCTGCACAAGGCCGCCTTCATCTGCTGGGCGGCCGTCATGGCCGTGCACGTCCTCGCCTACGTCTGGCGCCTTCCGAGCCTCATCGGTGCCGACCTGCGCCGCCGTCCGGCGCGCCACGGGATGACCGCCGCGCGGCGCGCCGGACGCTGGTCGCTGCTGGTGGTCGCGCTCGGCGCCGGCCTGGTCGTGGCACTGGCCGGAGTCCACCTGGTCTCCGCCTGGTCCGGGTAGCGCCGCCGGGCCGGGGAACCGACAGCGCGCCAGGCCGGTGCTCAGGCGTCGGTGGACCCGCGCGCCATCGAGTCCACGAGGCCCGACAGCCCCAGCACCACCACGACCGCTTCGACGAACATGGAAGCCAGCCCCAGCGGTTCCAGCCAGTTGCCGATGTCGTCCATGGCCCCCGGAAGGCCGACGCTCCGGTTGACCACGTAGCCGAGGAGTACGGCGGCGGCGAGTGCGGTCGCGGCCAGCCAGGCCCGGCGGTCATGACGCCGCATCAGGTACTCCGCGACCGCCACGCTCGCGATGATGAGCAGGATGTACGCGGCTCCGAGGTAGGGGGTCTCCTTGAGCTTGCCGGGCAGGTCCAGCAAGTGGATCAGGGCGATGCCCAGGAGACCGAGTGCCGTGACCGCGCGTCGCGCAGGTTCGTCCTGGCGGCTGGGCTCGATGGCCCGGGACGCGGCGACTTCGGTGCGAATCGCCATGGCCGACGTCCTTCCTTCGTGGGGGGTTCGGGTACAGAACGCTGTGGTTCGAGTGGTGGTGCGGAGTGTGGGCACATCGTCCCGAGCCGGGATCGGTGCCACAAGGCCGAAATCTGTCATGTACGCCCCAACTTCTGGTCGAGGCGGGTGTGACCGACCACGGCTGTCTTCAGAGCGTGAGGGAGAGGCGGCTCTCCTTCTTCCTGGGTGGGCCGCAGAGGCAGCCCATGCAGGTCATCGATTCGAATTGCATGCAGGCGCCGTTGTCGTGGGGCTGCCGTCAGGTGGGCCTGCGGGACAAGCGGATGTGGCTGACGCGCGTGCCTGTCGCCGAAACGGCGTTGGCCGACAGCGATGGCGTGTCGCGCCGGCATCAGCCGCGCCTCGTCCCGGCGGTCGATGGCGAGCAGACCGTGGGATCGGCCGGGAGGTCGTCGGGGCTGAGGACGACGTGCGGAGACGTCCACGGGCTCGCCCGCCGCGTTCCGTGCGGACAGCACGCGGTGCCGTCGCTCGAAAGCTCCAGCCTCGTGCCCCGGCCGAGGCGACGCCGGCAGGCCTGGCCGAAAACGCATCCTCCGCTCCCGCGCACATCGTCCTTTGCGCCGGGAGCAGCCCGGGTATGTGCGTGATCAACAGACTGTGGCCGCCGGCGGATCCCATCGGCGGGTGCGGGGCACCGGATGGGAGATGCCGTAGTCCTTCTTGAGCTGTTCGGGGATGGCGTAGTGCATGACGCGCCCGCGGGTGAGGGAGGACAGTTCGAAGACGGTGGTGAGGTGGCCGAGGCGGTCCAGGGCCCAGGCGCCGAGGGGGGAGCGGTCCTCGACGGTCTCCAGGACGCCGAGGAGGTGGGGCACGGCTTTGACGACGGTGTCCCACGGGGTGTGCGGTACGTCGAGCCAGCCGGCGCAGGTGTCGCCGACGAGGTGGCGGATCAGAGCGGAGACGATCGGGTCGAAGAAGGTGCCGGGCACGACCTCCTCGTAGAGGTCGATGAGCTGCCGGGTCAGCTGCGCGCCCTCTTCGGAAGGCCCCATGTGCCGGATCATGTACAGGTCGAGGAACTGGCGGGCCTCGTCGAGGCTCTGGGGAACCGCGTCCTGGTCGACGCCGAGCATGGCCCCGACCACCCGCCACGCGTAGTAGTAGGCCTCCGCGCCTTCCTGTGACATGTGGATGCCGAGGCGGTGCAGGCTGTCCAGCACGAGCAGGGAGAAGAACATCTGGCCGCCGATCATGTCCTCCTGGCAGATCGGCACTCCCAGCGCGTCGGCGTCCCAGCGGTTCTCGCGCCGCAGGTGGTGGCGGATGGAGGCGTGCAGGAGACGGACCTTCTGGGCGGCGGGGACGAAGCGGCCGCCGGCGTCGAAGGCGTCGGGCTGCATCAGGTAGACGGTGAACTGGCCTGTCTCCGCCATCCGTTTGGAGGGGTACTCCAGCCCGTGGGTGGCCGACAGCAGCTTCGCCACGTGCGGCACGACGTAGCAGGCGGGCATGGAGGCGAAGGACAGCGCGGTGGAGATGTGCACGTTGTTGTCGATGAAGAACAGCCGGGCCTTCTCCATCTCCGACCAGTCCACCCAGGCCGGCGGGACACGGGTGGCCGCAAGGTACTCCCGCGCGACGTCGGGCAGCCCGTCCGGCAGGGGAGCGCCGGCGGTGGAGACGTAGCGCATCAGGGCGTTGAACGTGCCCACCTGGCCGCGTTCGAAGAGCGTGGCGACGGTGGCGTCGGCGAGTTCGTCACCGGCCTGCCGCAGGGCGTCCATCGACGCGTCGGTGTACGTCATCGTCATGGCAGGGCTCCGTTGGGGCTGGATTCTCAGAACTGGCGGTCCGCTGCGGAGCGGGCCAGTGCGGTCAGGGCGGTGTGGGCAGGGGCCGGCGCGCCCAGCTCGTCGAGAGCGCCGAGCGCCTCCTCCACCCGGACGCCGATCATGTCCTCGATGCGGTCGGGTGCCCTCACCACGCGCATCACCTCGCGGACCGTGTCCAGGGCATCCGAGTCCAGGCAGCGCCGGCCCAGCAGGGCGCGCAACCGCGCGCGGTCGTCCTCGTCGGCCAGGCGCCAGGTCTCTGCCAGCAGGGCTGTGGGCCGGTGGCCCTCCACATCGTCGGCGTTGGCCTTGCCGGTGCGCCCCGGGTCTCCGAACAGACCGAGCAGGTCGTCCCGCAGCTGGAACGCCTCGCCCAGTGGCAGCCCGTACGCGGAGTACCCCTCGCGCAGCCGTGTGCCGGCCCCGGCCAGGGCGCCGCCGATCAGCAGGGGCTGCTCGACGGTGTACTTGGCGGTCTTGTACCGGATCACCTTCAGCGACGCCTCGGTGTCCGGACCGGCTCCGGTACGGAGGATCTCCAGGCACTCGCCCGCGATCAGTTCCCGGGCCATCACCGACCACAGGGGGCGGGCACGGGCGAGGTACGCGGCGGGCAGGCCGCTGGTGGCGAACAACTGCCCGGCCAGCGCCATCAGCAGGTCTCCCATCAGCATCGCCAGCGACCTCGCCGCCGCCGCGCCGCGCGGGCGACGCCGTACGGCATCGCGCAGGGCGACGTGGGCCGTGGCGCGCCCGTGCCGCAGCGGACTGTCGTCGATGAGGTCGTCGTGAACGACAGCGGCGGCGTGCACCAGCTCCATGGACGCCGCCGCCCGCACCAGCGCGTTGCTGTCCGGCTGGCCCACCGCGCGCCAGCCCCAGTAGCAGAACGCCGCGCGGAGGCGTTTTCCCTCCGCGACCGCGGCCTCCAACTGCTCGGCCACCGGGCCCAGGAGCGGATCGATCGCGGCGAACTGATCGGCTTCCTGGGCGACGAACCGGCGCAGCACCTCGTCGATGCGGACCTTGAACGCGACCGGCTCCCACCGGTCAGTCATCATCGGCGCTCTTCCGAGCCGACACGTGCCGGGCGAGGATCTCCAGGTGAGCCGGGGGCACCGCCGCGTACCGGTCCAGCGCCAGCCGCCCACGCGCCGCGAGGTCGTGCTCGGCCTGCGCGGCGAGCTCCGCGGCGTCCGAGCGGCGCAGCAGCCCCCGCACCGTGCCGACGGCCGACCCCAGCGCGCTCACGGCCAGATCAGCCAGCCCGGCCACCAACAGCAACGCCTGTTCGTCCAGGCTTTCGCGCCGTCCCGTTTCTCGCGTCATGCTCTTCCCCACCCGCAGCCCGTACGAGCGACGCCGGTCACGCGCCGTCCCTTTGAGCATCGCGTCATACCGGGTGGGAGTCCGCAAGAACTCACGATCGGGTGATCACATCGATCGAGCGTGCGGATCGCCGTTGCGTGGCCCCGCACTCGTCAGTCTGGCGCCGGGCTGATCACTGTGGCGGTTCCGCCGCACACGCCTGCACGATCGCTCCGCCGTCCTCACTGCAGATACTCAGCCGGCCCCCCACGCGGGCGAGGCGCTGGAACATGGCCGGTGGCCCCAGGCGCGTGCCCATCCAGTGGAAGATCATTTGACTATGTGGCATCCATGCGGCCTTGGACCATGAAAGCGGCCCCCCGTTCGATGGAACGAGAGGCCGTCAATCCGCTGACCTGCTACGCAGGCTGTGCCCCCGGCAGGATTCGAACCTGCGACACCCGCTTTAGGAGAGCGGTGCTCTATCCCCTGAGCTACGAAGGCGGGGAGATCTGTGTGATCCGACGTATAGCCTAGCGGATACGGGCTCCCGCCTGGCAAGGTTCCTGTTTTCCCAGGTCAGAGCGGGTCTGCCGGGCCCGGTGAGTGGCTCACGGAGCGGGCGAACGTACCCCTTCTTTCCTTGTCTTCCCTCGCCTGTCCCCGCCCTTCTGTCCCCACCCTGTCCCCACCGTGTACCCATCGGACAGGTACGTCTGCCCAGGCGGAGACGGCTGATCAAAGCCGCAGGTGACGGGCCGCTAAGGGAACGACGGACTACCGCTTAGGGTTCGCGGTGTGAGGGGGACCCTCCGGGATCAGTGGCGGTTGCCTAGGCCAGGCTCAATGGTCCACCGTCGGCCCTCGTGGACTCCGGTTCGTTCGGTCCAGAGCAGGCGGTTGTCGTGCTTGACGAGCGATAGACCGTAGCCGTTGAGCCAGAGCAACTCTGCGAGTCCAAGATGGGCCAGGAGCGTGAGCAGCACCCTGTGTCCGTGCCCGCCGTCCGCTTTCGTGCGCATGATGGGCGGTGGGCACAACGCGACCATGAGGCGTCCGTAGCCGACCCAGTCCGTGTGCGTGTAGTCGATCGCCTGGGCGATTGATGCTGGGTCGAGCCCGTATCCGTACGGGCTCGGTGGGATCTTGAACTCGATCCCAAAGACTGGGGCGTCGTCCTTCCAGCCGGATGGGGCTCGTGGCTTGAGGACGGCATCTATTCGCATGGGGCGACCGCTGCAATGTATGCCGGCGACTTCGCGTTCGACATGGAAGTGCGGAGCCAGATGATCCAGTATCCGATCGGCGAACGCCTTCTCTGATGGAGCTGGTGGGAAGGGGATAACAGCGAGGCTGGATTGCCGGTCCCACACGTCCCATCCAGATGTGGGCCCATGCAGTGCCAGAGCTCGCAGGAGAGCTTCCCTGGCCTGGGGTGGCATGGGGAGATTGCCTACGGATTCGACGTCCACCAGCGTCACGTCCCCCGCCGCATGACCGGGCAGTACGGCGGGATCGTGGCCGGTCCAGCGGCCAGAGAAGACAGCGACGTTTCGACCGGTTGTCTCGTCACGAACGAGAAAGAGGTCTCGCAGGTCGGTGGCCTCTATCCCTTCCGCCCTTAGCTCGCGTTCGAGTGCGGAGCTCATCGTCTCGCCTGGCCTGGCTGCTGCGCCGAACATCGACCAGACCCCCGGCCATGTGGCAGCTGTGTCAGGGCGCCGGTGTAGCAGCAGCCTCCCGATCTGGTTGGTGAGGACGACAAGTGCGAGCCGGGGATCCATTCGCTTGTTGTACGTCCACCATCGCTGCTCGTACGCGGTGTGCAGGATGGCGTCCCGGAGGGCCGGGGACATTTCCAGCTCGTGCAGCCGAGCCGGATCGACGAAACGCAACTCCCACTGTGCATCACTGTTGAGGGCGGAGAGATCGCCGCTCCACTGTCCGGCGAACATCCTTATCTGCTGGCCTGCCGCTTCGGCATCGGGAACGGCGAGGACCTCGGTGAGATCGAAGCCTGTCACGCCCAGCTCCTTGGCGATGGCGATCCCCAAGGCGTCGACCAGGTCCTCGCCGTTTCGTGCCTCGCTCTGGAAGACGCACCAGGGACTCATCTCGTGTGGACTGGACTGGCGACGGTGTAGCAGTACACGGCCCTGGTCGTCGATGACCACAACTGCTGCCCTTGCGTGGCCCACACGTCCTCCGTGGTGTTCTGGAATGGCCTCACCCGGCAGGCCGTTCACGGATGTTCAGGATGCTCTTCAGACGGCTGTAGATCTGTCCGAGGCGATTGTCCTTCAGGCGATCTACTGCATGAGGCGTTGTGAGCGAGTTCGCCGAAAGGCATGCGGGCGGGCAAGGAGTGTTCCTTGTAGTGGCTGCTCAGGTGGGCAGAGTCATGCGCTGCGCAGCGGTGTCCCAGTGGCATTCGCGGTACAGGCGGTTGAAGTCGTGCATGGCGCCCGGGTCGTCGGCGTTGCAGGGCTCGTAGCCGTCTGGGGTGGGGCGGCAGTAGTAGCCGTACTCGGTGCATTCGAGCCCGCCGGGGAGTTCGCCGGTCCAGACGGTGTTGCAGGTGTTGCCGGGGTGGCAGTGGGCGCGCTGGAAGCCGGTGATGGCGCAGCGGGCGATGTCGCATCGGTCTGCGTGCAGGGTGCCTGGTGGGGCGGAGCAGTCTGGGCAGTGGTCTGTGGGTGCCGGGTTGGGGTGGAGTCGCTGGTCGGCGGCGTTGGTGGGGGTGGAGAGTCGGCCGAGCCAGAGTGCGCGGAGGGCGTTGTTGAGGTCGCGGCCGGGGGCGATGGTGTGGAGGTTCAGGGCGCGGTGGATGAGTTCATGCAGGAGTGTGGGCGGGAGTTGCGCTGTGGCCCAGTGCAGGGCGAGCCCGCGGGTTGGGTGGTTGCGGGTCCAGGTGGTGCGCATGCGGGTGGAGTAGGTGACCGGTATCGAGCTATTTGGGGTGTATCTAGCGATCTGTGGAAAGTTGAGTTTCAGCCATTCGCGTCCGGTTTCGGCGTAGAAGTTGATTATGTTTCGTCTGGCTTCATCCAGTTTCAGGGTTGTGCTGCGACGGATGTGGAGCCAACCGCCGGTAGGGGTGCTCCGGTACTGGATGAGCGGCTCGTCCTGGTCGTCATCGGCGACGATGTGCAGGCGGTGAGGTCGGCCGAGAACGTCGAATCCTGCGCCGCGGATGAGTTCCCTTCGAGGGTTGTCGGGTGTGGTCTCGGCGAGGCGTGAGAGCTGGCGGTAGATCCATGAATGGCGTCGTTCGACGAGGGTGGCGGCGTCGGTGTCGGTGGTGGAGTACGGGCCGCGGACGATGATGTTGCCGCTCTGGGTGACAGTGACGGTCAGCGTAGTTCTGTTGCTGGTGCGAACGGTGACGTCGATGGTGCCGACGCGTATGGTGCGGTCGCTGGTGGGCATGGTCGCGGATCCTAGAGGTGTGCAGGATTGGCTGGCTGACAGCTAGTGCTGGTCGCAGACCCAGGTCTGCGGGATGCCGCGGACTGGAAGGTCGAGGACGTGTCGGCCGGTGCGGGTGCAGAGCTGGCAGGCGAGGTCGAAGGCGCACAGCATGCGCAGTGGGCGTATCGGCTCGTCGTCGCGAAGCGTGATCGGCGAATCGTGGCCTTCGAGGTCGAGGAGCCATAGCGGCTGAAGGTGACGCTGCTTCGCGCGGATGGTCAGCGGGCTGTCGTTGCCGATGAGGGTGAAGGTGTCGCCTTCTTTCAGGGCAGTGGCGGGGATGGTCGGGGTCTGTTCGGCGGTGACGATGAAGCCGTTCGACGCGGTGGTGATGACGGTTCCTTGATTTCGGTGGGTGGGGCAGGCGGGTGGAGGGGGCGCCCGCTCCGGCGGCGCCTTCTGTCGGCGGCCGCGTAGGCGTGGAGCGTGGCACCCTCTTCCCGTTAGGTTAATTCTACTATGTATAAAGGGGTTGTCAAAGCCCGTTAATGCAGGTCACAGGGGTGGGATGCGGCTTCCGGTCAGACCGTCGCGCTGTCCGGATACCGCTCGATGGTGGCGAGCATCAGAGCGAGCCCTCGGGCGACCTTGCGGACTTCGCTGCTGTACAGAACGAGCTCGACGGCTTGCCCGTCAGCGCCGACATGAAGGCGGTCGCTGTACTGGGCCCGCAGCGACTTCGCCTCGTAGTGCCCTGGCCTGGCACGCGCCCAGTCCTCGGCGCCGTGAAAGCGCCCCTTCTGAAACCAGCTGCGATCCATGGCCGCCTCGACAAACCTGCCCCAAGCGCGGCCCGGCACACGTGCGGCTTCGACCCTCGCGGTCGCCCCCTCGTTGTCGACCACGATGTACCAGCGGCCGAGCACCTCGCTGTCGAAACTGAGAATGTTCCCGTAGCGGGCCTGCAGTGCAGGCCACACCATCTGGATCAGTTCCACCGTCCGGTCGACGGCAGCGGTCTGTGCCCTCTTGTGCGAGGCGACCGCCGCTTCCCACGGCTCTCTGTCGGTGGTGAAGCCGTCCTGCTGCTCGCAGTTGGCCATCCTGGTCCGCGCACCCTTGTCGATGAGCGCGTATCCAAGGTCCTCGGCGTAGCCGGGAGTCATCTCGGTGATCAGTTCGCGGCCGTCGTGAACGGTGTGCAGACGGAGGAAGCGCACGTAGTCCTGCTCGTTGGGCAGGGGGGCGACGATGTGCGGGTTGCGCTGGGCGAATTCAGTGGGGACCAGCTCGTCCCCCTCGGTGCGCTCGGTCCAGGCGCCGCTGGTTGTGACGACCTGCGAGAGGTGCTTGGAGACTTTCGGGTACCAGATGGCCTTGCGGCGGTTGATCTTCATGAGTGTCTTGTGCCGATCAGGAAGCGGTGGTGGTGGCAGCGTTGGCGAGGACTTCGGTGCCGGTCACGGTGCGGAGCACGTTCACGAAGGTGCTGGCAGTCAGGTCGGACAGGTCGAGGTGGGCGATGCGGATGCCGCCTTCGTCGTCGGCGTGGATGGTGGCCCTGCCGCCGGGCCAGCGCAGATCTGCGACGCCGGGCACGGACCCGTAGGCCATCTGCGCCTCGGGGCCGGCCAGTTGCTCGGCCATGGTCATGAACGCCTTGAGTGCGCTGCGCGTACGGTCGGTGCGCACGCTGAGATTGGCGAGGAGCCTGGTCCACGCGGGCAGGCCCGTGGTGATGATGGCGTCGGCGACGGCGTGCGGATCCCCGATCGTGCCGGTCACTTCGTGGCGGTGGTCGCTGCGGCGGGGCCAGATGAAGGCGTGCGTATGGGACAGGGAGACCTTGACGGCGCCGGGCGCGCGTACTGGCGTCGGGGTGGCAACTTCCAGTGACATGGCGGGGCCGTTGAGGAGGGCGAGGTCGCTGTGCCCGCAGCTGTCTGCTGTCCAGTCGGGTCCCAGAAGGGCAGCGAGGATGCGGGTGTAGTCGAGCGCGGATCGAGCGGTGCGCATGGAGCGGTTCCTTCGAAGCGGTGGGACGAGGGGGATGGTGGGCTGGAGGGAGGCGGGAGGCCCGAAGAGGAGCGGGCCTCCGCCTGAGGAGGTCAGGCTGCGGCCGCAACCGGCTCGTGCTCCCGGCTGTCCTCAAGGTCCTCGGAGTCCTCGTTCTGCTCCGGCTCGTCGTCCCCCCGTGCGTCCGCCTTCTCTTCCTCCTGCTGGGCGCGGCCCTTGGCCACGGTCTCCGCTTCGACGGTGCTGAGCGCGTAGCCCTCCGCGTGCAGGAACGTCAGCCACGCGACGGTCTGCTCGTTGATGCGGTTGCGCCAGGCGGCGTCGTCCATGTGCTCCACCTCGTAGGCGCCAGCGACATGGGCGAGCAGGATCCTCCAGGAGCGCGCCGGGCTGGTGCGTGAGATGACCGCGCCGAACGGGTCGCCCACTCGAGTCCACTGACTGTTGCCTTCGTTGGGGTCCTCGACGCCGAGGAAGCGTGCGGTCAGGTCGGTCCTCTTACGGCTGACGTAGTTCTCGTACGCGTAGCTGGTGCCTGTGATCATCGAGAGGATCAGCGGCCATACGCGGGTGCTCGCCTCGGGCTGCTGGCACAGATCCTTGATGAAGTCCGCGCGGACCTCGCGGGCCTGCCTCCACGCCTTGTTGTTCGCGATGACCAGGCGCCGCTCCGCTTTGGCCGCCTCCTTGTCCGGGCCTGCCTGGGCGGTGTCCTTCTGGGCGGCCTCGGTGGTGAGCGGGTGGCCATGGCGGTGCCAGGCGGTGCACAGCCAGATCACTTCGGCGTCGTTCGGGGAGACGCACGCCGCATGACCGGGGCAGGCGTGGTGGGTCTGCGAGGTCTGCGGGGCGCCGTCCTCGGTGAGGAGGTCGGTGAGCGGCCTCGTGGTGGTGGCGGACCAGTTCCAGCGCCAGTCGACGACCGTGACCTCCGCGGCGGTCAGCTCGGCGGCCTGCTGGGCGCACTTGTCGGTGAGTTCCTTCTCGGCACGCAGGCCGGCAAGGGCGTGCTTCCAGTGGCCGCGCTTGGCGTTGTTCTCCCGCTGGTCACGCGCCTTTGCCCGCGTCAGCGTCCACAGGGCGTCCTCGACGCTTTCGACTTCCTGGAACTCGGCAAGTTCGATGAGGTTGAAGTCTTCCTCGATCGCCTCGGCCAGTGACGCGTCGGAGAGTTGGGCGGCCTTGCTGGCGGCGCCGAGCTCAGCAGGCTTGAAGCCCATGGCGCGCGCGTTGCGCATCTTGCGGGCCTTGGGGATGGTCATGAGGGAGAGCTGCCGGGCGGCTTCGATGTCGTCGCGGACGGTGGCCTGGCGGCGGTGCTTGTTCTCGATGAACGACACCGTCAGTGCCGCATCGTCAACCCCGGCAAGGTCGTCGCGGACGATCGCGGGAACGAGCCGGTACGGCTTCTTCTTCGACAGGGCCTTCTTCGCGGCGGCCAGGGCCGCGTTGTTGCGGCGCTGGCCGAAGATGATCCCGAGCTTGCCTTCGCTCTCGCCTTCCTGCGGGCGCAGCACGAGCGGGGTGAGGACACCGAGTTCATCGACGCTGGCCTGGAGTTCAGGGTCGGGCTGGGTGGTGTCCTCGCCGTCCGTCTCGGCGCGGTCCTTGCGGTGGTTGTACGGGTCGACAACAAGGTCGTGGGGATCGACCCAGACGAAGCGGCCGGCGAATCCCTCGACGGCTTCCGGGCGTGCGTCGGTGGTGGTGCTCATGGTGGTGGTCCTTCAAGTGACGGGGCGGGCGCGAGATGAAGTGCGCCCGCCTGGTGTGGTGCGGGGCCGGGCTCAGGCGGCTGCCGGGGTGCGGCGCCTGGTCGTGCGCTTGCCCGAGGCCGAGCGGCGTGCTGTGCTCTTCGGCTTGGTCTTGGTCTTCGCGGCCGGGGCGTCGGTGCTGTCTTCGGCCGGAGGCTGGACGGCGGGAGGGATCGGCGTGCCGTTCGCGCGCAGCCGTAGCCGAGTCCCGTCGAAGGCGGGCAGCAGCACGGTGCGGATCGCGGTGAGGATCTCCTCCAGCGGCTCGGCCGTGGTGAAGCGGACCCCGGTGCTGTAGCGCACTCCCTTGGGCAGCCGGGTGTTCTCACCAGCCGCACCGTCGGAGTCTGCCGCCTGCTCGGGGGCGGGGCCGCCGACGGCGAAGGTCTGCACGGCCCGGCCCTGCCACAGGTGACGGATGCCGATGGCCCGTCCGTCGGGGTGGGTGAGGCAGATCGACCTGTCTGCGAAGCCCGCAGGATGGTCGCCGGTGTCCTCACTCCACCCGTCACCGAGGGCCTCGACCAGAGAGCGAGGTAGCAGGTACAGGTCGATCTCACTGAGGACGGCCGGCTCCGGTGCTTCGGCAGGCCCGGTGTCGGGGCTACTGATTCCGACGGCGTCTTGTCCGGCGGTGATGGTGCTGGTCACGGGAGTGCTCCTGGTCCAAGAGATGTGTGAGACAAGGGCGTTGCCGCTAGCGGGCAGAGGGCTTGCCGCCTGTGCGGACGATGGACGGGACACCTCCTGGGGCATCCGGCTCGACGATGCGGATCGTGTTCACCGCCTTTTCGCTCAGGTCAGTGAGGAGGTCCTGCTGGGTGAACCCGGCGAAGATGACGGGCCCTTGGACGTCGGCGATGAGGGCTGCTTCGTCAAGGAGGAGATACAAGGCGAGGGCCGCGTACGGGTTCGGCCGCTGGTCTTCACGGACTTCCGGAGCCAGCGCGACGGTGCGCGAGCTGTCTGCGCCGTGTATGTAGCGGAGAGCCTCGGCGTCGTCGCCGAGTGCGTGGTGGACCTGGGTGCGCTGGACGGTGTCGTTGGTGCTCAGGTGCAGGTCGGTGATCGTGCCGTCGGTGGCGACGAGCAGGGCGTGAACGGTGTCGGGCATGACGACCTTTCTGTCTGTAGTCGTTGAAGCACCCCCCAACATCTAAGTTAATTCTACTATTGATGAGGGGTGGGTCAACTGCGTTTATGCAGGCCAGGTGGGGTGAGGTGGGTCTACGCCGCAGGCGAGAGGGCTTGCTCCACCAGGTGCTCGGCCTGCCGCAGGGCGGCGATGATCCGAGCCTTGCCCAGTACCTCGTCGCGATGGTCGAACACGGCGCGTGCCTCCCTCATGGCGTCTTCGACGGCGTTCGGGTTCGCCAGGGTGTCGGCGCAGGCCACGGTGACCCGCGGACCGAGCTGCCAGATGATCGAGTTCACTGCGGCGCAGGAGGCTGCGATCGGATCTATGTCAACCATCGACCACTGGAAGTCGGCAGGATCGAGGCCGTGTTCACGGATGTACCGTGCGGCCGAGCGCAGCAGGCCCCCGCTGCCGGCGCACGGGTCGTGGATGTGCTCACCGCGCTTCGGCTCGCGTACGCCGAGGCCGATGTCGGCGATGACATGGAGGTTCGCCTCGGCGATGGCGTCGGCGACCGGCGGAGGGGTGTGATACTCGCCGAGCCCCTGTCGGGCACCGTGGGAGCGCAGGCACGTCATCACGGGCGACAGGACGTCTGTCGCCGAGCGCAGGAACGGGTCCTCGTGCGCGGTCAGGTCGAACAGGCCCCGCTTGAGGGCGGTTTCGGCAACGGCCTGCACGGCCTGCACGCGGTACTCGTCGACCTCGTCGTTCAGCCACTCGTGGAGGATCCGCGCACGTTCGATCAGGTCGGGGCGGTGCATCCAGTGCATCGACCAGATCTCGCGCAGCATCTCGATCAACTGCGGGCCGTCCTGGGCGAGGATCTGTGCCTTGAGGTCCGGGCCGTTCGGGTCCTTCTCGCGGATCAGCGAGAGGGCGGCAAGGACGCCGATCGGCACCTCGATGGCCGAGCCGCCGTGCCGGTTGTGCCACCGCTCGGCCACCGCTTCACCGATCTCCAGGGCGCGCCGATGTGGATCGCGCACGGGGTGTGGGCGAGGCGCCCGCCGGGAGCGCGGAGCGGAGGGTGCGGCCGGCTGCGTCGGCGACGGCGCCGAGGGGGCGGAGCGTGCAGGCTTCGCCGCCGCGGCAAAGGTGGCGGGTACCGGCTCGGGGTCGGCGGTGATCTCTGTGAACAGATCGAGTTGCTGGGTCACGGCGAAGCCGCCTTCCGTGGGTGGAGTTGGGCATAAGGCGACCCGCCCCGGGCGGGGCGGGTCGCGGCGCTGAGGATGCTGTGAGTGGGGAGTCCGGGCTTCCCCCTCCTATTGATAGTTAATTCTACTACGGTTAAGGGTGGGATCAACCACGGATGCCCAGCTCAGGAGGGGGGGTTAGGCCTGATCGACCCAGACCATGCCGTACGGGGTCTGCCACAGCCAGGACAGTCCCGCCTTGTGGATCTCCGCTCGGGCCCTGTCCCACCACACCCGCCCGAAGCGGTCGGTGTGTGCCTCGATGGCCCAGGCGGCCGACGCTGCCGCCTCCGGCGCCCGCAGGATCTCGGCAACCGACTCCCCGAAACCGTGGACCCGTTCACGCAGACTCATGTGCAGCTCGGCAACCTCGGTGCGCCAGAACTCGTCACGACGGCGCTCGTGGCGCTCGTACGACAGCGGCCACCCCCGCTCGGTGATCGCCCCGTTCTGCTGCAGCGCGATCCAGGCCGCCGCCCGCTCACGCGAGAGCACCGCAGGCCGGAACATCACTTCCATCACCTGGAGTTCAGCGGTGTCGTCCGTCCGGATCCGCGCCCCCATGTGGGCCGCGTTCGCGTCATGTCGCGCCTGGGCGCGCTCCCGTGCCGCGTTCTCGGTCCGGGCATCCCACACGGGGACGAGGTAGTTCCACGTCGTGTTGGTGTGCTCCGGGTGCGCGTACGTCACCTTCCACAGGCCCCGCATGTGCGTCGTGTCTCCTTGCTGGTCGTGCTGTTCTGACTGGTGTCGGTGTTCGGCCGGCACGTCTACTGGGGCACCGGCGCGGCCTTGCGCTGGGTCACCCAGTCCTCGAAAGCGCGCGGGTCGACGGTGCGCAGCTGCTGGATGTAGAGCCCGGCCATGCGGGCGTGCAGGGCGCGGGCCTTGTCGGTGAACGGAACCCGCACCGGAAGGTGCCCCCGGCCTGACGGCCACGTCAGGCGGCTGGAGTCCGGTGCGGCAGCCGCGATGTACCAGTCGAGGTTCGCGGCCAGCCGCACGGGAAGCTGGTCTTCGACCGGCTCGTCCTCCATGGGGCAAATGCCCTCGGCGTCGTCGGCGAAGAAGTCGTGCGGACTGCCGACCGCCGCGTCGTGCGGCATGTTCACCCAGACGCGTTGACCGTGCTCAGCATGCGGTTCGACATCGATGACGGTGCGGTTGTAGGCCAGACACGTTCCGTTCGTCTTCGACAGATAGAGGACGGCGACGCGATCACCGCGTTCGTACTCACTCATGTGAGGCAACTCCTGTTCTGTAGCGGCTACTTCGATGCGTGCCGAAGGGTGCGGACAGCCTCGGCGCGAGCTGCTGTGGCCGGGCAAGGGCCGGTAAGTGCCCGCACGTGGGCGACGACCTGACCGTGGTCGTCCTGGCGGACGGCGCGCTGCAGCCCCTCGATGCCCTGTGCCACGTCGTCCACGCTGGTGGCGTGTCCCCGCCGGCACGGGCAGCTGTCTGCCCTGTACGCGGACAGCGCCGCGAGCAGATACGAGTGCTGGTCCTGCGGGACGCAACCGCGATGACGCATCGCGGGCCGCGCACGGCGCAGATGGCTGTAGAAGCGCAAGACGGGCTGGCCGCACATCAAGCAGGCGACGGGCCACAGCACGTCGCTGCCCGGATACCCGCCAAGCGGCACCCAACCGAGCTCGTCGATACGGGCGACAGCGAGGGCGGCGGAAGTGACGTTGCGGAGCGTGGGCCCCAGCCCCGACAGATAGACGCCGAGCTCATCACCTACGGCTCCGCAGACGGTGCCCGCCAAGCGTGTCTTGCTGATCACGGTCGCGGTCTCCTCGGGCCGGATCATGCGGCGGTGTAGGCGCGCAGGACGGCGTACGCGGCGGCGATCGAGGTGTCGCTGGTACGCACTGCAAACGGCGCACTCGGCTCGGCGGCGTTCGCATCGTGGAGGATCTCGAGCGGCCCGTATGTCGGGTAGAGGTTCGTGAACCCGTCCCGGGGCGGTGCACCGTTGATTTCGGGGAGGGCGTCGAGGACTGCGCGTACCTCCGGCGGGAAGGGGTCTGCCTCGCCTTCGGCGTGGGACGAGGGCGTGGTCAGCGCGGCGCGTCCGCAGTGGATGGCCCGCTCGGCTGTGAGCCGGTTCATCCGAACGTTCACGCTCACGGCACCGGGGCGTGGCGAGCGCATGTGGACGCAGAGGGCCGGGTTGGTGCTGTCCCCGCCCTCCAGTACGAGCTCTGAGCGTGCGGCTGTTCCTTGCGCCACGGCGGGCAGCCGGGCGTCGCGCAGCGGGAGGCTCAGCAGCCGCAGAGCCGCCAGAGCGTCCCGGCGACCGAAGTGCGGCAGCACCTGGCCCTGGATCAGCTCTGCGATCTTCCCGCCGTTCGCGCTCTCCATCGGGGTGGTTGCGGTGAACGGCTTTGCGGGCTGGCGCGGCTCGCTGCCCTGGGAGGCGAAGGCGCTGACGCTGAGCAGGCCATCGCGGGCCTGGAGGCTGCAGCGCAGGCCGAGGGGGTGGGTCACGATCGCCGTGCCGAGCAGCCCGGTCACGGCCCATTCCGGTCCGAGCGCGGTGGCGGTCTGCTCGGTCAGAGTGAGCAGGCCTGGAGCGACGAGCTGAGTGTCGTAGGGCATGGAGTGCCTTCTTCCGAAGTGCCGTTCCGCATCCCCTGATTGCGGTGAACGGACGACTGTGGGCGTGGTGAAGGGGGTGCTGGTGAAATCTGTCCAGCACCTCCTCGTTACTAACTATTCTACTATGGTCAGGGGTAGGGTCAACTGCGAAAGACCAGGTCAGAAGGGGGGTTACTGTGTGGTGGAGGCGGCGAGTGCGGCTTCCATCTCCTCGGCGCTACGGCGTCCGAACACCTCGTCGTAGGTGAGCAGCCACGTCCAGCCGTCGAGCTTGTTGTCCGAGGCGCGTACGACGCCCCCGCCGATGCCGTTGTGGATGTGCGGGATCGTCACCGACTTTGCGTTCACGCGAAGGACCTCGAACCAGGTCCGGCCTCGGAGCGCGAAGTCGCCCTTCTTGAAGTCGGCCTTGGACCACACCTTGAAGCCGTTCTTCTCGGCCTCGGCGATGACCGCTTCCCAGTAGGCGATTTCCTCGGTGAGCTCCTCGTGCCGGATCACGAGCTCCTGCACGGTGTCGGGGTTGGTGATGTCCCGGCAGTAGCCCCCTGCCGACTCTCCGCGCTGCCACTTCTGAACCCGCCGCAGGTCGGCCTGAAGCTTCTCGATACGGCGCAGGGTCCGCCGGGGCGCTTTACGGAACTGCTCGTACCCTTCAGCTGCCTTCTGACGTCCGGACCAGTAGGAAGCCTTGCCGCTTTCGCTGATGCTGGTCCGCATCGCATGGTCCATGCGTTCGACGTCGCGGCGGGCGCGACGCTCGGAGTGGTGCCCGACCAAAATCGGCTGCCCCATGGGGATGCCGTCGGCGATCTGGTGGCCACGCTGGTACGCGGACTCGGAGCGGGCAGCCGCATTGTCGGCGTAGCCGCTGAACCGTTCGGCCCGCCCCTCGGCACGCTCGACACGGTCCGCCTCGGCTTCGGCGAAGCTACGCCGGTCGCTTTCGTCGACCTTCACGTTGACCTCGAAGCCGGCCTCGCGCAGGGCGGCCGCGGCCGCGTTGATGTACCAGGTCTTGGCGGCACGGTCGCGGGACTGCCGGATGCCGAGCTGACCGATGGAGGGGAAATATCGGAAGCCGTGCCGGCGGACGATTTCGTAGACACCATCACCCTTCGCGCTGCCCTCTATGAGGGTTCCCTCGCTGCGTGTGTGGATGATCTCGATGGTCACTGTCGGGGTCCTTCTGCGAGTTCAGGCAGGGTGAAGGGGATGAGGGCAAGACCGGTGTGCCAGCCGCCGAAGATGTCCTGCGCCGCCCGGTGAGCGGTGCACAGCTGATACCAAGTGCCGTGGCCAGCAATGGCTTTGGACGCAGCAATGCGGAACGCGATCGCCTCACCGCGCGCGTCGCCCAACGGCTTGTTGCCGTGGCCGCGCAGCCACACGTAACCGCCGGGTCTCACGACTCCTCCGGCGTCTTCGCGCGGGAGCACAGGAGAAGAGCCGTCTCCAGGGACACCAAGAAGTCGTCGCGGTCGAAGGCGAGGGACGACGCGGCATGGCGCGCCGAGTGCGGCCCGGCGCAGAACGCTTTCGCGTCCCCGTCCGGGTGCTGCTCGGCCCACGAGGACGCGTACTGGGTGAAAGCCCACGCGTACTGGCCTGCGGACGTCGGAGATTCGAGCTCGGCCGCCGTGGCGGAGCGGGCTTCCCACGCGGCGAGGAGAAGCACCTGCCGTCGCACTTCCGGGCTGGTCAGAGACCACAGGCTGGGCAGGCCGAAGACGACGAACGCCTCCTCCATGTTGTTGTCCACAGCGGCTATGGCCTGGGCCAGGAGGCGGTAGAGCGAGAGGATCTCCTGCTCGCCGTCCTCGCTCTCGCTGTTGCTGATGTTGTCGTTCATGGGCTTCTCCTTCGTGAGTGAGGGTGTGGTGGCCCAGGACGGCCACCACGTGGTGCGGGATTCGGGGTTGTCGGGGCCGGGCTGGCGCGAGAAGTCGCGGGCCGCGCGCACCTGGTACTCCCACGAGCCGTCCGGCCACGGGCCTTCGCGGCCGATGACCGTGGCGGTGCCGTCCGGGAGACTGCGGGCCCACTGCTGGTTGATGTGCGAGACCCGCGTGCCGATCGGCAGGGGATGGCCCGTCACAGGAGCTCCGATTCGCCGAGGCCGTGTGCGTGGCAGGCGATGATCTCGGTGCGGAGCCGGTGCCTTGCACGGCGTTTGAATGCGCGGCGGGCTCGTCGCGCCGCCTGGCGGGTGGGAAAGTCGTCGCTGCGGCTGCGATCGCGCAGCCCAATACGGCCGATCTCCCGCGAGGTGAGGATCACGTCGCGCCCCCTGCGGCGCGCGCGGCTTCAAGATGACGGGCCGCGGCGATCAGCGTGCATGCCTCCGCGTCACGGCCGAGCAGGACCAGCCCGCACACTTCGAACATCAAAGACCAGTGACAGGCCGGAACCTCGTCGGCGAACTCCTCGAACGTCACAGCCTGTTTGGCCCGGCCGCGTCGGGTCCAGGCGCGGTAGACGATGCGCTGCATCGTGTGATTGGCCCGGCGGGTCTGGGTGCTGTTGAGGCCGAGGCTGCTGATGATCTCGGCGGCCGCCTCAAGCGGCAGGTGCTTGTCGAGCACGGTGGTCGTCGTCTTTCGGGGATCCGGAGATAGGGGGCGCTGCTGTCCGGGGCTGCGCTATGGCGCAGCCCCTCAACGGGTGTCAGTACGCGGCCAGGCCGAAGAACAGCCAGCCGTCTGTTTCGTCGTCGGTGGTGACAGGCAGTGCGCCGGCGGGCCCGTACTTGGCGCTGACCCGCGGATCGTCGCCGTCGAGCAGTTGCTTCGCGCGCACCACGGCGTCCTGCTCGCTGCGCTTCGGCTCGTCGAGCAGCGTCACCCCGTCCTTCTCGGCGATCGTTCCGGTGAAGCCGGAAGCCCCGTACTCCCACCGGGCTTGCTCGCGGGCGGCGTTGAACGCCGCTTCTATGTCGGTGCCGGTGGCGGTGGTGTAGAAGTCGACGGAGCCCATCAGGAGCCCTTTCAGTGCGTTGAGATGACGGCATGGCGCGGCCCGCCCCGGAACGAGGCGGGCCGAAGTCGCGGAGCGTCAGTGGATGTGAACGCGAGGCCGGTTGGTGCGCATGACTCGTGCGCGGGCAGGCTGCTGGCCGTCCTGCTTGCTGTAGATCTCGGCGAGCACACGGTCAGCGCCGACCACCGCGGTGACCGCGTCCTCGAGTACGGAGCTGCGCAGGTCCGGGCCGAGCGTGCTGAACCATGCCTCCATCGCGGCGCCGTCCTTCTTCACCAGGCCCAGCGTGTCCGCGTAGGCCTCCCAGGCGTGCACGGTCATGTGCGCGGCCCAGGTGATGGCGGTCGCGGCCTGCTCCTCGGTGATGTTGTGCATGGTGGCGACCTGCAGAACGGCGAGCGGGTCCGGCGTCATCGTGGGCATGAGCGATGCTTCCTTTTCTCGTCTTTCAAGCGGGAGCTGGGCGTAGTTCCCCCTCCCCAACTGAGATTAATTCTACTATGCCTAGAGGGGGTGTCAATTGCATTAGTGCAGGTCACGGCCCTGGAAGGCGCCTCGCGGCGCGCCTCTACGCTGCCGCGCGTGCCTCGCGGCCGGTGCGAGAGGCACGCTTGCGGATGCTCGCCGCGCCCGCGCGCCGCACCTCGGCCCGCTGTGACGTCACCCGGCACAGCCCGCACAACGGCTCCCCGAGCCGCTGGTGCGCCTTCACCCCGCTGCTCGTCCCGCACGTTCCCGCCTGCGAGGCCAGCTTCGACAGCGCGGGCGCCCCCTCGGCCACAGCGACGGCCCGTCCGTTGACCCACGTACGCGCCGCGCACACCCCGTCGAACCGGTTCGCCTCCGGCCGCACCCGCTCGTAGCACTCCAGCACGAACGGACACAGCTGCGCGCAGCCCTCCATGAGCGGCCCGCAGGCCTTCATGACGTCACTGGGCCTGCTGCGGACCAGCTCCTCGCTGGGCACGTACCCGTCGAGGCCGGCGCACGGCGCGGCGGCAGTCCAGGCAGCGGAAGTAGTGGAGGTGATCACGGGGAAGGGCCTTCTCGTTGTCGCGTGGAATCAGAACAAGGCGGGCTGCGCCTTGGCGGGCGGGCAGAAGGCATCCAGGGCGGCCGACGCCTTCAGCTCCAGGCCGCTGGCCCGGCGTGCCCACGGGCGGTAGAACAGGGACGTCCACAACTCAGGCGTACGGAAGGGGGCCGGGCCCGGAACGTACGCGGCATCGTGCGCTGCGACGGCCTCAACCGCCGCACGCAGATATCCGTAACGGACGGGCGTCAGACGGGAGTTCACCGTCCGATGCACGTCCTGCCAGTACACGATTCCGGACCGTGCACCGCCACGAGCATCGACGTCGTAGCGAAACCCGCACCCGCTGGGCATGGCCGACCAGCGCGTCAGGCATCCGGCATCCGGTTCCCCCTCGAGCCGGCGGACGCTACGGGTGCGCTGCCCCTCGTCGAACTGCTTCTCGCCCCACTGGATGCGAGCGCGAAGATCCGGCAGGTCGATGAACTCCAGGAGCAACGCCGGTGAGAAGAAGTCACGCACCGCCATCTGCATGTCGTCCTCGTTGAGGTTCACGCCTCGGCCCCGGCGGGTTCGCGGAGATGAGAGCAGGCGGCGAGGTGAGCCGTCGCAGCATCGACGAGCGGCCTCAGGTCCAGGTCCCCTGCCTCGTAGCGGCACGGATGAGGCGGCAGGCTGTCATAGACCACGCACCGCCAGGCGGGCGCCGGCCCGTCCTCGGGCACGTGGCTCAGGTGCCAGCCCGCGAGCGTCCCGGGGGTCCAGCGGTTGAACGGCAGGGCGTCTTCGCCGGCGACCACGAACAGCGTGCCGTCGTCGGCAAAGGCGCATACGGCCAGGCCGCCGCGGGTCTCTACGTACGGCTGTAGTCCGGCCTCTTCCAGGGCGACGTGCACGTCGCTGTACACGGCGAGAGTGCGGCGCTCGTCCGGCCCGTAGTCGGCGCGGATCGCGGCCACCTCGGCAGTCACATCAAGCATGTCCATCCATCCTCCACGCTGGTTGTGCACTGGCCTATTTTTCCAGTGCACAACCAGCTTCAATTACTTGACCTTCAGCGCCACGCGCTTGGTGAAGTGGTCGCCGAACCGGCTCCGCAGCACGCCGACCGCCAGGTCCAGCGTGTCCCATGCGCTCTGCGGGATGTCCATGAAGAGCACCCCCGTCAACGGCGGATCACCCTTGGGCTGCTGTGTGAGCGCCAGCGCCTCCCACCCCTTGCCGCCCGGCCGGCGCTGAGCCTCAACGGAGCTCTCTCCGTGATAGGCGATCACTCGCACCTCGTCGCCCCGGCAGGCCACCTGGAACATGCTCGCCCTGGTGAATGCGCCAATGAGTTCATCGTCGGGCATGTAAGCGATCCCGCGGCAGATGGAGCCATACTTCATGTGTGCCTCCCAAAGTGAGTGGGCCCTTCCTGCTCATATGGTTAATTCTACTATGTGTGGCAGGAGTGGCAAATCGGCCGTGTGTGGATCGCAGCACATTTATACATCAGCCTATTTCTGACGGTGACTCTACCTCCCCGCCACCAGCCGCAGCTTCCCGCCTCCCACTCCGCATGGCAGCAAGCTGCTGCCGCGCCACCTCCGACAGCCCCTCCACCCCCGGCTTACGCCGCACCTGCGCCAACACCCGCTCATTCGCCTCCCGCTCACGGGCCTTGAACCGCTCCTTCTCTGCCCGTTGCTGCGACGCCCGCTGCTGCCTCGGACTCGTGCCACAGCCCCGGCACGAACGGCCCGGCTCATCCGGATGCGTCGGACACGAACCCGCCGCCGTTGCGTCGAGCGGAGCGCCAACCGGCTCCCCTGCAGCGTCAGCTGTGGGGGTAGGGGGGTTCTTCTCTGGATATTGGCTCTGGTTACTAACTAGAACGCCCGAAGATCCGGCGTCCGGTGAACCGGCGTCCGGAAAACCGGCGCCCGAAAACCCGCCTTCGGTCCCGTCGGCCGCCTCCCCGTCATCGCCCAGCCCGCCTCCGGACGCCTCCCCACTGGGCGCCGGATCCCCCTGATCCAGCTGCTTCTTGAGCCTGCGCGCTACTCGCCGCGCCTCCAACTTGCGGTACTCTTCGGCCGCCCACTCCTGCGCCGTGTCGTACACCTCGGTGATCCGGCTCAGCGTCCCGTCCGCCAGCCGCTCGGTCACCACCCGGTAGTAGCCGAAGTCCTTCAGCTCGCGCAGCGCCGTCTTGATCGCCTCCTTGCCCTCCTTGCCCGCGCTCGCGATCGACTCGGCACGCACCCTCCACTCATCCGGCTTCGAGATCAGGAACGCCAGCACGCCCCGAGCCCGAAACGACAGACGGGAGTCCTCAAGGGTGGCCGTCGGCAGCACCGTGAACCCGGTGCTGAGGTGGCGGCGCAGAATCGACACGGAACATGCCTCCAAGGCGGCAGTAGGGCTTCGAAAGATCAAAAGAGAAGGCGAACCCCACACCGTCCGTGCGGGGGCGCCACAGAGGCCGTCAGGAGGTCTTGCGAGCCCGGCTGACCTTGATGCTGCGGGCAGTCTTCTGCCCGGCTGCTTTACGCCGGGGCACGACCATGCCGGCCCGGCGCAGAATCTGGATCATGGCCTTCTCGTCCGGGACCATCGGCACGACCAAGTCGGCGTCCTCGAACTGCTCGACCATCGCAGCGACATCCGGCTCCTCCTTGTCGTTGCCGCCGCCCCACCCCAGATGGTTGTCCCCGTAGTTGCCCTCGGGGGAGTCGTCGAGCATCGCCCTCGCCATCTCCTTGACCCGCTTCGCGTCCCGGTATCGCTCATGAGCGCGCACGTAGTCGGCGAGCGCCTTCGCGCGGTCTTCGTCGTCGTGGACGAGAATCGTCTGCGCGGGCCGCCCCGGCGGCACACCCGGCCAGCAGGCATGAACAAACGGGCAGTTGTCGCAGATCACCGACAGGCCGGGACCGTCATGGTCGCGCCGCAGCTCCTCCGGCGAGTCCGTCTCCACGACACGGTCCACCCACCAACGCGCCTGAGCAGCCAGCCACTCATCGAAGACGAACTCCTCGATGTGCTCCTCGCCCGTATCCCGGCACACAAAGCGGAACCGGATGCGCTGCACATCGATCGGGCCGAGCCTGTGCAGGTACCGCTGACCAGGAACATCCGCGAACCCGACCGTGCGCAACAGGTCGGCGTACAGCAGGACTTGCCGCATCTCTGCTGCCGTCGGACCGAACCTCACGACCCGGTCCCACACGCGGCTCGACTTCGTCTTCACGTCCTCCACCGTCAGGTGCGCGGCAGGCTGGGCAGGACGATGCCGCTTGGGCAGCCGCGCGGCAGTGGCAGCATCGAGCTGTACGACATCGATGTGCCCGCGCAAGGTCCCGTCCGCAACGGTGCGCTCGATGAGCCACCCGTACTCCCGGCGGGCATCTTCGAGCAGCCCTTGGTGGATGTACGTGCCGAGGATCGCGGCGCGCTTGTCCCCGGCGTTCGTGCGCTCCGTGCCGGCCAGGATGTATCCGGCGCGGCGTGAGCAGATCGTGTCCGACGCCCCCAACTGTGTCTGGACAGAACGGGGTCGGCGGGCATCAGCGGAGTGCGCGGCATCCCAGATCGACAGGGAAGCAGGCGCACTGAAGGTGGTGGCGGTCACAGCAGTCTCCAGGAGGGCACGCCGGGGCCCGACCCGTCACAGCGGGCCCCGGCGACGCAGGGTGTGAAGGTCAGGCGGCGGCGAACTCGTCGGGTGGCAACTCCTCGAAGTCGCCCGGGTCCTCGGCGGCCCGGTCCTGCTGCTCAGCTGCCGCCGCCCGAAGCCGCGCCACGTCATCGCTCGTGGGGTCGCTGAACTTCTTCGGGTTCTTGACCTCGGCGGCCATGCGCTCGATGGCGGCGCGCACCACGAGCACCTCGGTGCGGCTGAGATCCTCGTCCGATTCGACCTGACGCCACAGCTCCTTCAAGCCGTCGACGCCCTGCTCGGCAGCCTTGTGGACCTTCGGCATCCACTGCTGCGCCAGATCCCCGGTCAGCTCCGGGGCGACCTTGGGCTGGTTGTGGATCGAGCAGCCCATCAGACCGAACACCAGCCTCTCGATGGTGAAGCCCGGCAGGGTCTTCGGCTTGCCGCTGCGCGGCACCTCGAACTTCAGCGATCGGGCACCGATGACCTGCGGATCGCTGTCACGCTGAAGCCGCACCCACACCGTCGCGTCGTAGGCGAGGGACTTGTGGCCCTCCACCCGCCAGTCCTTTGTCTTCGGGATCGGATCGCCGTTGCCGTCCACGGCAGCCACTTCCTTGCCTCGGGCGAGCAGGATCACGATGCCCGGCATGGTGCGCACGAGATACATGACCCGCTGCCACCGTTCGGATGCGTCGTTCCACAGGTTCATGGAGGGCCTGATCTCGGCATCCGGGTCCTGGCGTAGCTTCGCCTCGTTCTTCGGTGTGCGGTGGGCGCGCTCGTTGGTCCAGTTCACGAGCATCCGCCACAGCATCGACACCGAGTCGATCACCAGGACGACCGGCTTCTCCTTCGCCGCGGCAGCGCGCCGAGCCTCGGCGTGCACGGCTTCGATCTGGCCAAGGATGTCGCGGTAGCTGCCGTTGTGCTCGATCAGCAGGTAGTCCGCACCCGGCACGTTCGCGTACTCATCGGCTGTGTCTTCGCCGAGCTCCAGCCAGTACGCCTGGCCGGTCTGCTCGGAGCCGGTGAACGCCGCAGCCTGGTGGCTTTTGCCGCTCTTCTCTTCGCCCTCGATCAGGACGATCGGCCAAGGGATGACGCCGGTCGGCTTGCGGGTGCGCAGGCGTGGCACGGTCGTGCTGGACACAGAACATCTCCAAGAGACTCACAGGAAGTTAGACACTGGCCTATTTCTAGGCAGTGTGGATCTTCCTGACCTCGAACAGGGGGGACCACTCGGGGTGCAGGTCGATGAGGCGTCTCACGTAGCGGCTCCGGAAGTCATTGTTGAGCTTCCAGGGCTCCCCGCGGGTGGCGAGTCCGTACTGCCAGCGCAGGACCTCGAACAGCATCCCTATGCCGATGCGCCTGAGTCCGCGCTCGATGCAGTCGACGGTGAGGCTCTCCAGGTGCTTGAGGATCCAGGGGTTGAGCTGGTCGAATGCCTCGAATCGCTCCTGGATCGTCAGCTTGCCGCCTGGATTCTCGGGTTGCTGTATGGCCGCGATGGGCAGCTCTAGCTGCACGGTCACTTGCCCCTCCTCGTTCGATGTATCGCAGCCTATTTTGCATGCGGTCGCTGCGACTCGCGCATGCACCCTTAGTGGATGAGGTTAATTCTACTATGTATCGAGGGGTGGGCAACTCCGCCGAACCGCTCCAAGACAGCGAATCCGACGGACGCGACGACGCTACGACCCCGCTGCGGCCTTGCCTCGCGCGGCGATAGCCGACCCGGGCCCGTCGTAGCGGCCCTCCCGCAAAGCCGCAGCAACATCCTCCTGCAGCTGCCACACGCCACCACGGCTCTGCGTCATCGTGTGCTCCGCGCCCTCGAGGACGGTCGACAACAGCCACACAGGGGAGCCGCCCAGAAGGTAGTCCTCCGCCGGCAGCATTCCGTTGCCACGGTTGCGGGCGTTCGCCGCCTGATGCTGGCTGATGCCGAACAGCGCCGCGTACTCCTGCAGCCCCACCAGCGGCGGCAGCTCACCCTTCTTCATCGGACGGACCGTCGCCTGCTGCTCCTCCTCCAACTGGGCAAGGAGCGACTCATCCAACTGCCGGCCGCGACTGCCCGGCGGCAGCGCGAAGTCCACAGCCAGACCACCAGGCCAGTACGGCTTACCCGAGACGATCACGGCATCCTCATAGGAGACGATCCCGGCCGGGATCCACCGGTCGCTGACCGCCGTCGGCGCAACGTTATAGATCTTCGCGAACTCCTTGCGACCCACGATGAGCGGCTTCGCCACGACGGCCTCCTATCTTCTATCCACAGCCTGGGCATAGCAGAATAGCCGCTACAGTGGCGAATCCCGCACGCGAGGGGCGGCGCCGGCAAGGCGCTCACTTGCTCGTGCGTCGTCGCGCGTTCCGTTCCGCCTGCGGTGGCTCATCGCCGTAGAGCGCAGCGATCACCAGGTCGCGCCGCCCGCGGAAGGTCCGAAAGACCTGCTGGCGTACAAGATCGCTGCTGATTCCGGTCGTGCCGATCTGCCCCGTCTCGACCAGGCGCGTGAACAGGGTGTTGTCGAGGTATCCGGGCACGTTCTTGTAGCCGAACCGGACCGCGCCCTGCCGTCCGTCCTTCAGGCGGGCATCCTGACGCAGCGACTCGAACTGGCGCCGGGAGAAGTACATGCCGTGAATCATCTCCGAGGTGTGCGGCAGTACCGACCTCGGGTGACAGAGCTTGATCCAGCTCGGGTTCGCGTCGAGCCGCTGCTCACCATTTCCATCTGCCACTCTCGCCGCATACCGATCCAAGGCCCTCATGCGCCGGAGCTCCTTCGCAAGGTTCCCGTCGCTGTTCGGGTAGTAGAAGCCGCCCTTCTCCGCATCGAGCTTCTTGTACTGAACTAGGACCATGCTGTTCCGCGCGACGTTGTAGAAGATGACATCGCACCCCAACAACCGTTCCGCTGTTGCTCGGTTAGCGTTCCCGACGAGCAGCGTTCGTCCGTGCTCGCGGAATTCTCGCCATGCGACGTGATCAGTGGCCTCACTCAGCCATCCCCGCATCGTGTGCGTGTCATGGGCGATGAGGTGATCCTCAAGCGCCGGCTGGGCAGCCATCGTCTCCGGACGGCCAGCTCGGTTCTGAGGCTCAGACTGACCCCGGCCCTCCGAAGGCGATGACTCCGTGACCAAATCAAGGAAGAGCGGCGGCACCCTGTCGTCGTAGAGCTCCTCCGCAGGAGGGTCCCACTCGGCCAGATCGAGGGCCCGGAAGCCCGCCATGCGCGCAGATACCAAGGTGCCGTCGCGCTGCAGGGAGACCGCTTGGCCGGCGCGTGAGGGGCCGAAGTCCCAGGACGAAATGGCGCCTTCGATCTCGTCGACGGCGTCGCGGACATCAGGACGACGCTCCAGAAGGAGGCGTCGCAACTCTGAGCCCGCGGTCTTGGTCTGCTGCCCCTCTGCAACAAGGTGACGCTGCAGATGTCTCGGCACAGCATCGAGCAGTTCAGACAACGGCACCGGATGTTGCAAGCGACGGACATGCGTGACTCGCAACTGCTTCACCGAGTCTGCTGCCTTGCGGCCGCGAACGCACTTGCCGACGTACTTGACCTCGTAGCGTCCGTACTCGTCTTGGGCTGCGATCAGGGCCAAGTGCCGACCCTTGAAGTCCAGTTCCTCCTTGCGTATGAGTGTCCACTCCCATTCGAGGCGCCGAGACCGGTGGATCTCCTCGAATGCCCTGACGTCTTCGTACTCGTAGCTCTCGCACTTGATGATCGCGACCATGCTGCATTCTGACCCAACTCGCCTACAGAGAGGCCAGCTTCACCCGGAGTAGGTGGCCTCTACCGTGCCTCTGGTCGCCTGCCCTTTCCGGCAGTCAGCGGAGGGCTGCGCGGCACCAGATGGCAGAGGATCTTCCGAGGTCGCAGCCAGCTCGAACCAGGTCGTCTTGCCTGCCGGCTCCCGGTAACTGCCCCAAGCAGCCGCCAGGACGTCCACGAGGAACAGGCCGCGGCCGTGTTCGTCGTTCGTCGGCGGGACCTTGGCCTCCACGTCTCGTGTGTCGGTGTCCGTTACCTCAACGCGAATCCGTCGGCCCGTCCAGCGAATGCACACCACGCACGGCGCCATCGTGTGCACCACAGCATTGGTGACCAGCTCGGCAGTGAGCAACTCAAGGTCGTCCAGCGGCGGGGTCTGCTTTCCTAGATCCAGGCTCTCCACTCCCTCGCGTACGAGGCGACGCGCTGGCCTCACAGCCTGAGCGTCGGCAGCGACCTTGAACGCATAAGGCAGCTTGCGGAGGGTGAGGCGCAGCGTCATGAGACCTCCTCGGAGTGGCTGCGGCCGCCTTGGTGTCAGGCCGCGCGGGCTCCGTTACCGGCCGAGCGTGGTCAGCCGGTGGCGGGACCTCAATTTGTCAGCCTGGGAGACGACGTGCCATTTCATCGGTGATATCACTGGCGTGATCCACGACGCGGTGGGGCTGCCGGATCATGCGTGATCACTCGCGTGCAGACGCGGCCGGAGGCTGCTTGCCGGATGAGCCGTAGCATCATCAGGCTCCAGGCCCCGACCCGCATTGGATCTCGAAGTGCCGCGCACCGAATTCTGGAACGATCTCAACGCCCCGACTCCCAACACCCTCATCCCAGCGTCCAACATGCTCGTCGTCCGCGAAGAAGACGGTGCGATTCTCCTGCAGCGGCGACGGGACACCGGTCAGTGGGCGCTCCCGGGCGGTGCGCAGGACATCGGTGAAACCCCAGTGGAGTGTGCCGTGAGGGAGTGCTTCGAGGAGACAGGAATCAGAGCTGAAGCAACCGGGCTGCTGGGCGTCTACTCACTTCCTGAACATGTCGTCGCCTAGGACGACGGTGAAATCAGGCAGGCGTACGAGGTCACTGTCCTCGGCAGGCCAGTTGGCGGCGAGCCAACGATCAACGACGAAGCTGACGGAGTCGAATGGGTACTGCCCGGCAGACTCGACGCTTTCGACGTCCACCCCTCCATGCGTCGCCAGATCGCCCACTACCTCGACGGCGCCTACCCACACGTGGACTGAGCACCCGCTCGGCGTTGAGATCACCAGCCCTCCGGGTCGTCGCTTTGGTCTTCGAGGATGCGAAGTGACCCCCGCGATGCGGGGGTCACCATCGATTCGGCGAGAGTCAGTGGGCCTTTTCGTAGGCTTCGCGCACAGACGCCGACACGCGACCGCGATCGTTGACCTCGATGCCGTTGTCCTTCGCCCAAGCCCGGATCGCTGACGATTCGTCCTTGCTACCACCCGATGCCTTGGGCTTCCCCTTCGCCTTCGCTGCACCTCGAACCCTGCGAGCACCGCCAGCGTGGAGATAGGGGTTCAGGATCTCCAGGAGCCTTTCGTAGTTCTCATCTGTGAGGTCGATCTCGACCCCGGCTCCGTCGATGAGGATGCTGTGCGTGGCGATCTCCGACGATTCCTCGCCAGTCAAATCGTCGACATATGTTGTGACTACCTTCTGGACCATGAGGGGGATCGTAGGGCACGTTCAGGCGCATCCGGAATTCGCGAGCGATAAGGCCGCGGTGCGGCAATTTCTCAGGGCTGCCGCAGAGACGTCGAGGCCCTGAGTCTTCAGCCCTTGTCGGCGTAAGGAGGATCGAGCAGTAGAGCTTGGCGGGTCTTTCGATCCTCGACGCGCTGAATGGCTTCACCGGTGCCAAGGACCGCGGCGACCAGGGCGAGGATCAGTCCGGTCGGCAGGTCCTGAACGTAGTAGGCGATCAGTGACAGTGCCGCGGCGGCGATGGCGTACAGGCGGGTGCTGTGGGCGTGAATGAAGTCGATCAAAGTGATCAGTTCCCGTATGCGAGTCGGTGCAGGAGGTCCCAGCCGCGGCGTCCGATCGAAGGATCGTTGGGGCGGCCGGTGGTGAAGAGGTTGTGCTTGCGGTTGAAGCTGGCCACAGCCTTCTGGCTCTGCGGGCCGTAGTTGTCGGAGAGCGGCACCGAGCGGTCGAACCAGCCGGTGTCCTTCAGCACCTGCTGAAGACCCTTCGCAGACGGTGACGAGCTGCCCGGAGCAAGACCATTCGGAAACGGAGGCGGCGTGTACGTCCCACCGGCGGGCTTCCCGGGGATCGTGAGCTTCTGCCCAGCCGTGATGACGTACGGGGCCGTAATCTTGTTGGCCTGGGCAAGGTGCTCCCAGCTGACACCGAGCTTCTTCCCGATGCTGGAGAGCGTGTCGCCGCTCTTGACGGCGTACGTTGCTGCCCCGCCATCCTTCGATCCCGTATCTGAACTGCCGCCGGAAGGCTTCGACTTCAGGCGCGCGGCGACCCGGTCGCGGAGCCAGCCCATGGTGAAGCCCTTGGGGTCGACCTTTCCGGGCTGCCATTCCTTGTGCCCGATCACGCTCGCCGAGCCCCAGCCGTGCGCGCGGCACAGGGCGGCCGAGACTCGCTCGATCGCCTCCAACTGGGTGGCAGGCCAAGGGTCATGACCGTCGCCGAGGTTCTCGCACTCGAAGCCGTAGAACGACGTGTTGCCGTCGGTGTCGGCCTGGTTTGGCGAAGGAAGGGGTCGCTCTGCGGTGACCGCACGGAGCACGTCTCCGTCACCACGGCCGGCATGGTTGGCGCGGCCGTTCCCGACCAGATGGACCGTGCCGTCCTTCGCGATCACGCCATGGCAGAGCGGGCCTGGCAGCCCCGCATATCCGCGCTCGCAGATGCTGACGGTGTTGCTCGTGCCGGACGTCACCGTGTGGTGGATCATCACGCCACGGACAGGCCCCCAGGGGCCCTTGTGGTTTCGATTGTGGGACCGCCAGCCGGAACGCTCGACGACACGTACGCCTTCAGCGTGCAGTGCCGCTACCAGCCGGTCAGGAGTAAGAGGTGTTGCCAACTCGGCGCTCGAAATCTCCCCGCGCCCCGAACTTGATGTTGAACCTGCTCGCCCTCGGCTTACGGCGATGCCCCGCGCGAGACGATCCACAGCTGCAAGGCCATGAGGAGCAGCGGAGCCACGAAAGAAGAGATCACCAGACGCCTCGTCGCCGCAGCCTGCGTCTGGTCCTCCCGGCGCTGCTGCTCGGCCCGATCCAGACCCTGGTCGTGCTCACCGCGCAGCCCGGAGAGCCCTGCCTCGACTTGACTGATGCGCTGATCGACCGCCCGCTGATCAGCCCGGTATACGTCCTGCGTGACGACCTGATCGAGGCGCGCGGCGAGCTGGGCGAGGTCGCCGCGGAGATCCTCGCGCAGCTGCGAGACAGCACGGTGCAGCTCCCACAGGGTGGGCTCGGCACTCGGCGGCACGGACACCGCAATCACTCCCGGCGGCCCCGTGCCCTGCTTCGATCGTACGGGGCCCAAGAAGCCTGCGATTCTCAGCCGAGGTGATCGCCAGCGACGAAATCCGGTGGCAGCGCGCGCCGCCTTCCTGCCAGCTTGTCTGGATGCTGCTGATACTTACGGGATCGAGCTGCTCGGGTAAGTCCACGCTCGCCTTCCCCGTCGGGGAACGGTTTGACCGGCTCGCTGTCCACGAGATGGACGAGAGCGGGGTCCCGCAAGCCCCTCCCCGGTACTGGCGAAACCACATCACCGAGAAGTGGATTCAGCGCGCGCTCGAGTACCAGGCCGACGGCATGGACCTCTTGCTGACTGCCCAGACTCCGCTCGGCGAGATCCTGGCCTCGCCGTCCGCGCCTCTGCTGGACGGTATCGCGATGTGCCTGATCGACGTGGCCGATGCTGAACGACGTAGGCGTCTGGATGATCGTGATCCGGGACGCTGGTCGGAAGCCGCCATCGATGCGTACATCAATTGGGCGGCCTGGCATCGGGGGCACGCACAAGATCCCGAGCACCGCCCCGAGGTCATCATCGACACGGGCGCACCCAATATGGCTTGGCATCGGTGGACGTCGTGGACGGCCAACGATCCGCGGTGGCAGACCCACATCCTCGACACCACGGACCGTGACAGGCAGGACTGCGTCGCCGAACTGGAGCAGTGGGTTACTCGGATGCGCGCGGATTTCCGGGCCCGCCGCCATCCTCTGAGCTTTGGCTGGATGGGATGAACCCCCACCCACAGATGCATCGCCATGCTCGGTGGATCGAATGTGCCTGAAGCGGGAAGTGGCACGGAGCCGCCCTCGTACCGGCTCTACTGGCCGTCGATGAGGTGCGCGGCGAGGAAAGGGGAGAACGTGCCGGCAGGAACGTCGGGGGCCACGCCGCACATGCCGTCGGAGTCGCCGGGGACTTTGATCCACAGCAGGTATTCGGCGCCACCAACGCCGATCGAGGAGGGGACACCGAGGCGACGCCCGCCCGGGTTGCAGTAGTCGACGTGCTGCCCGCTTCCGTCCATCGCACCGTTGCCGTTGCGTGAGGTATCGATGACGAAGCGGACGCCCGGAGCGCCGCGTGCTGCCAGCTCCCGGGCAACCTGATGCCCGTACGTGCAGGAGACGTCCGTGGAGTCGTAGTTCGCCACCCCGATCGCGAAGCCTGCCGTACGGGCTACCCCTGCTGCGGCGAGCCGGGCCGCCATCTCGTCGGCCCGGATCCAAGTGGCGTTGCCGCCATCGAGATAGGAGCGCACCAGTGGGCACGAGGCCAGGGCGTCCGCAGCGTAGGCGACCAGTTGCGTGCGCTCGGCGCGCATCGCCGCGGTCGGGAGGCTGCCGATCTGGCTGAGCGAGTCTGGTTCCACGATCACGAGAGCAGGCCGGTCGCCGATGCCCGCAACGAAGCCGTCAACCCAAGCCCGGTATTCCTCCGGAGACTTGGCGCCGCCGCTGGAGTGGCCGCCGTTGTCCCGGTTGAACATGTTGTACGCCGTCAGGATGGGCAGCCGCCCCACAGCGGCGGCCGCAGTCACATAGGCGTCGACATCACCCTGGACACCCTTGTTCCAGTCGCCGAACCACTTCGCGGCAGGACGTCGCACCAGAGCCTGGGTGATCTTCGCCGACAGCGGATCGTTCGAGTTGGCGGCCACCCACTTCGCAGCATTGGAGTCCGGATCAACGTAGAAGCCCTCGCGGGCCGTGGACGAGGTGAGCCGCACGTCGCTGAGGTGCACGGTGACCGCTGTCCCCTGGCCGAACTGGAAACTCACCTGCCCGGCCGTGGTGTCGATTCTCGAGGTGAAGGGGAATACGACATGAGTGTCGACCGTGGGCAGCGTCACGGTCCTGTCCAGGGCAGCGGTCCACGGGTCTGCCCCGAGCCCGACCTGCGCCCGGAGGGTAGTCCCGGACTGGCTGGCGCGGGCGGTGAAACTCAGCGTGTACGTACAGCCGGACCGCAGGATGATGTTGTCCTGCCCGAAGGGGGCATCCCAGAGATTGGCGGCATCAGTGGTGGCGGTGGCCTCCAAGCCGTCGCCGGGCGCGGCCAGGGTGACCATGGCCGGGTCGCCGGACCACCAGCCGGTGGTGTCCTCGGTGAAGGTGCCGTTGATGACGAGGTCTCCGTACAGTGCGGCCACGAGTAGCTCTGCTCCTTGGGTTACTTGATGTAGGTGACGCGCAGTCGCGGCGGATGACCTTGGCCGATGCCGTCGAACATGCCGTACGAGGTCTTGTTGGTGGTGTTCGGGTCGATCGCAATGCCCCGGAACTTCGTTGAATCGAAGATCGAGGTGATGTCCACCCACTGACCGCTTGCGCGCGCCCACTTGGTGACGGTCTTCGAGCCGGTCTGGTCCGCCGAGAACTTGCTCGGACGTGAAGCGTGGCCGTGGACCTTGAGGACGGCGGTGCCGCCGGAGGCGTAGTACCAGTGGTTGGCGTACAGATACACCTCGACCTTGAGGAGCTTCGCCTCGGCGAGGTCCTTGGCGAGGCTCCCACCGAACCCCACGAGCGCGGCCTGGGTGCCGTTGTTCGCCGAGAAGTAGCCGGCCACCATGCGGTTGCCGTAGTACGAGTTGTATCCGGACCGGTTCGCGTAGCTCCCCGACCAGGACGCGCTGTACTCCCGCTTCACCTTCACCGGAGGGTCAGGGACGACGGCGCCACCGGTGTTGTAGACGCCCGTGTCCGGTGCCTGCTCACCGATGTCCTCCACACTCAGATGCCCCATACGGCCCTTCGCGCCAGTGAGGGTGACCTGCTGGCCTGCAGGAGCGCCGCTGTCGCTGGTGAACGTGAGCAGCAGCCGATTCCGCCCGGGCCGGATCAGATCACTCGGTGCGCACGCACTGATCAACTCCAGCCGTGCTTCGCGGCGCGTCGACGTGAGCGGATGGCGGGCCTCTTGCAGCTGCGTGGAACTGATCAACGGTGCAGAGGCGTAGCCGCTGCGCAGCCGCAACACCAGGGAGCCGCCGGTCTGGGAGCATTCCGCGGTGCCGTTGTAGACCACGCGGTACATGCGGCCCTCTTCGGCGTCGAAGGCCAACTCGACGTAGCCCATTTCGGTACCGGTGGTGGTCTTCACGCCGGTGGCCATCCAGTCCATGGCGACGATGCCGCGTGGCCCGTCATACAGGTCGGTGAGGTCGTCGCCGCCGATAGTGACCTTCCCCGCGACGTTCAGGTCCTGGAATGAGGCGTCTCCGGTCGAGCCGATCGCGGCGACCCTGGTGCTGCCGTCCTGCAGGGTCAGGTAGTTGGCTTGCCCGGAGACGAGCGAAACGACCTCTTCACCGTCCTCGTCGTACAACCTCAGTCCCTGGGGACCGAGTTCAGCCCGGGCCCCGCCGGTGACATCCCCGAAGATCGTGTGGGCCTGCGCGTTGTCGAACACCACCCACCCCGCGGTCGCGGCGGAGGCCTCCAGGCACAGCACCGCGCGGGTCGTGCCCTGCGGTGCGGCCACCTGACCCGTGATGCGCTGCCACACCCCCGGCGCGTAGCTGGTGGCTTCGGCGACTCCGTAGCCGAGGATCTCGCCGGTGCTGTTTTCCCAGCGGGCTAGGATCTTCACGGCCTTCGCGGCAAGATCGTCGGACACCAGCACATCGATGCCCAGGAACAGCTGCGAGGCGGCCAGCACCGGCACAGTCGCCAACGGCAGCGTCCAGTACGTTTCGGCTGCGCCAGTGCAGTCGAGCCGAATCCCGACCCCGGTCCGGTTACCGGGAGCGAACGACCACGCCGTGCCGCCCGCCGCGACAGTGTTCGCCGTGGCCGCGCCCTCGAACCCAGGATCCGGCACCAAGTTCGTGCCCTGGCCGACCGCAATGTGGTCGGGGGTGACGGAGCCGACGGCCAGATGCGGGGTCGCGATGGCGCCGACCGCGATGTGCCCCTGCTGGATCACCTGCTCCCCGAGATCCCCCGACACCGCGCGCCGGGCCGACGTACGCACGGCATCCGAGGCGACGCTGGGGATGCCGGAGGTATTCACTGCGACCAGCCGCACCCACAGCGGCGCGTAGTGGTTCACCGAGATGGTGACCGAGGCGCCGGAGGCGGCCTCGATAGTCGCGGTCGGCCACCGAGGATCCGCCTGCATGCTCGCCGACCTCAGCACATGAACCTGGACGCGCGACAGATCCAAGGGGGCCGCTTCCGCATAGGTAAAGGCGCCGTCCCAGGTGACTCTGAGCCCTCCGAGCACCGGTTCCACCTCCGGTACGGATGGGGCAGGTGGACGCGGGCCGTTCACTGCGATGACGCCGCTGGTCCCGTCTGGCTGCTGGCCGATGACCGCGCGCAGGGAGCCGCTCTCGTCGTATACGTCGACGGAGCCGTTCTCCAAGCTGGCGTTCGCCAGCTTCGGGGCGCGGATCGTGGTGCGGAGCAGCTTCTCCAGGCGGGCGAGACGAGTGCCTATGTCGGTGGGCAAGAGATGGGTCCTTGTTCAGGCGGCGGTGGCGTACTGGTGGGCGCCGGACGGTTCGAGTCGGAGGGTGGCGGTCTCCCCGGCGTCGGTGTCGGGGCGGATGGTGTAGCCGGTGATGCGGCACCAGCCGGACCACGTGCCCCACTCATCGCGGACGAAGACGTGGACGTCGTCGCCGATCTGCCACGACCCGATCGGCGCGGCCGGATGATTGCGGACGGTGATCTCTCCGAGGTGGCCGAGGTTCTGTCGCCACGCCCGCTCGGCGCGCGCCCGCTGTGCGAGAACGTCACGGCCACGTACGTCGGGAAGCTCGAGGACGTGCTCCAGGCGGAGCCGCTTGTTGCGTACGGCGTCCATGGCGCGCTGTTGGGCTCGGCCTTCGCCGGCTCCGGTGGCGATGACGACCTGCGCGTACTCGTCGGCGCTGTACGTGACGGGAGTGGAGTCGGTGATGTTGGTGTCGGTGGAGAATGCGATGTCCGTACGGCGTGCCCCAAGGCGCGGATAGCCGACCCGGATACGGCGCACCGGGCGCCGGTTCGCATCCCACCAAGTGGTGCAGGTGTAGTCCGGGGAGTCCGGGGCCTTCACCAGATCATCGAGCAGGTCACCGAGGACCGGGGTTTCCCACCAGTGCGAGTGCCACGGCTCCGCGGGTGTGCCCACCGTCGCCTTCGACGTGGTGGAGTCCACAGTGATGCCCAGGCTGCCATCGGGGATCGACTGCGCATACGACACGATGTCCCGCATCACCCGGCACGGGTCGGTGTTCACGTACGGCCCGCGACCGCCGAGCTCACCGTCCAGGTCGTGGCGCTTGTGCAGGTACGAGGTCCAACCCGCGGCCTCCACCGGCAACTTGTTGCCCTCGGGTTCGGCCTGCCAGATGAGCCCGCCCCACCGCAGCAGCCCGTCTCGCTCCACGTACAGCAGGGCGTTGCCAGGGTTCTGGGTGAGCTCGGGCAACGACGACGCGAGCCGGGGCGACAGCGTGCCGCGCAGCTCTCCCGGCCCATTCAGCTCGGGCCCGAACTCGACGTTCTTCAACGGGAGATCGTGCGACAGCCACTGCCCCGTGAGGGCGTGCTGGATCAGGTACCGGTACGCCACAGCAGGTCACACCGGGCCTTCGGTGAACTCGATGTCCGCGATGATCGACGTACCGCCGTCGACGCCGAGGTCGCCCTTCCAATCCTTCGACATCTTCGCCTGCATGTACAGCGTCTGCGTCGTGCCCCGGTACGAGGCCGGCATCGTGATGGTGTCGGCGACCACAGCTGTCGAGCGCCGCACCACCTTGCCCTGATTGTCGTCAACGACAGTGTCCTGACCCTCGATCGTGCCGAACACCGGCTGCAGCCTGCCGTACAGCGAATCGAAGTCCATCCGTAGACCAGCGAGCGTGATCGTAAGGATCAGCTTCGTCGCCCAGTCGGGCACTGGTATCTGCCAGCGCGCCTCAGACGGCCAGTCGTGCCACTTGTCGTCGTCCTTCCACGCCTTCGTCAACTTCGACGGATACGCCGTGTACAAGGTGCGCTCCCGGCGAGGGTTCGCCACCCGCCGCACGTCGCGGATCATCCCGGCCGTCACCGTGCCCGTGCTCGCCGGCAGGTCGACTCGGGCCAACGCCACACCCGTCACACCCTTGGGCGCCGACGACACGGTGGAGGACACGTTGGGGATGACGTCGAAGAAGTTGATCGCATCCGTCGCCGGATCCAGCCCACCCTCGAACTCGGGGTCCTGCACCCGCAGCACGATCAGATCGGATCGCGGCGTCGCACCGGTGGGAGCGATCGGGACGGTCGCGGCGCCGATGTTGTACGCCGTGTACGAACCCTGCCACGTCGACGCCTTGCCCCGGATCACAGCGGATCCGTCAGCGATCTGCACACCGCCGCCGGGCACTGCCAGAGGTGTCACCTTCAGGTCTGTGGCTTCGGTGACGCCTTCAGAGCCATGCGACAGATCCTTGATCATCTGCCGGAAGGTCTGGGCGGAGTGGGTGGCACCGTTCACGAGCAGCGGGGCCTGGGCAAGCGTCATCGGACGGGGGTCTCCTTCGGGTCAACCAGGGTCTTGAAGGCGTCACGCCACGCCACCTTCAGGCGGGCGGATGCGGTCGGATCGGAAGCGGTCCAGCGGATTTCCGAACGTCCCGGGGGCAGGCGGAAGTCGCCCAGCGGGGACGTGGTGGCGAAGGTGCCGCCGTTCTTCCTGGTCACGGTTCGCTGGCCGGGGCGGGTGTCGACCGTGACGTGCTCGCCGGCGGGGATGGTGATGCCGAGGTCGATCTGCCGGCCGGTCTCCACATGCGTGATCACCGGGTTCGCGCACGGCCCGTAGATGGTGATCACCGGGTGGGCGTCGATGTTCCCGTTGTTGGTGACCCAGCCCGGCCGGTTCTGACCGGACAGGCTGCCGTCGCTCACGTGGATGGGGGCCTGCACCGGGGCGGTGAAGCCGCCACCGGACAGCCACCCGAGTTTCAGCTCCATGCTCTGCTCGGCGTCCGCGTAGTAGCGCGGATCAGCAGTGAACTCGACGTCGAGCGGCACCCACCCGAAGACTGCTTCCTCCCACGACGCCTCGGCCTTACGGAGCCGCCCGTACAGGACACGGACCGGTGCGCCAGGCCACTTGATCCGCAACGGCATCACCGCCCCGCCGACCGTGCGCACCCGAGGATCGTCTGCGGCATCCTCGATCTGGGCCACGATGCGGGCCGCAGCAGCCGGATCACCGGGCGTCTTCACGCCGCAGTCGATGCGCAAGGTGCGAGCCTCGTACCAGTCCGGGCTCATCCACACGCCATCCGCAGCGGGACGCTCGACGACCTCCCCGCGCACACCGGGGCGGGCCAGCCCTTCGATCCGGGCGATGGGGATGCTGGTGCCGTGGCCGAGTCGTATCCCGGCGAACTCCAGCTGAAAGTCCCTGAGTTCCGTGCTCACCGCAGAACACCTCCGCGGCGGGCCCGGCGCATCTGATACGAGACGGCGGAGGCGATGTCGTTCGCAGTTGCTCCGGCACGGGTGACGTGGATGGTCTGCTGGCCGATCGCCGGCGCCTGATGCACCACCACGACCTGCGACCGACCCGCCCCGGCATCCACGAGGCGCTTGGGGGTGAGCCCGTATCCGAAACGGTCCGCGGTCTCGGACAGCACTGCGGTAGCCCGGCCGCGTTTCGCGACCGCGTGCGGGATGTATGACTCGGCGCGAGTCTCCGGCTCGGCGAACTTGATCAGCCCGTTCCTCGAGGAGTACACCCCCGGCTCCCAGATGCCGCCGTTCGCGTACGCCTTCCCGGCATTCGCCTTCACCAGGTCGGCAAGGAACCGGTCCGCCTTACTGCCCGTGGCCTTGATCTGGCCCTTGCCGCGGTTGGCGATCTCGATGATCCGGTCCTCGTCGAGCCCTGCCTTCTCGGCCACCGCGTGGATGCCGCGACCCTTGGCCAGGGCGCCGATGAGCTTCACGAAGTCGCCGAGCTGATCCGAGTCGAGGGTTTTGCCCGCTGACTGGGCCGCGCTGTTGGCCTGCTTCGCCTTCTTCTTGTCGCGTACGGCCTGGGCGGCGAGCGCCTCAGCGTTCTCATCGCCCTGCTCCGCCAGCCGCGTGGCCAAAGCCCCGTACCCGCTGGAGGCCAGCTTGGCGAGGTTGTTCTGGAACGTCGTGGAGTCCTTGACCGCATTCTTCAACTGGCCTGTGTAGTCGGCCAGCGTGGCCTTCGCGGTGCCGGCGAGCTTCGTGAGCTGCGCAGCCATCGACTTCACGTACTTGTTGGAGCCGCGCGCCATCTTGCGGGTGAGCGCGACACCGTCCTCGCCCATCTCCTCCAGTGCCTTGGCGACATCGGTGCCAGCCCGCCGCGACACGGTCGCCAAGTCGTTGCGCCAGGCCGAGGCGGTGCGGACGGACTTACGCAGGTTTCGTTCGAACATGCCGAGGTCGAAGTGCTCCTTGCCGCCCTTGCCCTTGCGCTGCGACTTGGAGACGACATCGGACACCGAGAACCCGGAGCCGCCGAGTGGCTGGTACGACCAGTTCGACAGACCGCCATCCGCGTACCACTCGATGCCGGACGGGTCACCGCCCAGCCGCCGCACGATCTCCTCGGTGATCGCCCTCGACCGGGGCCGCTTCGACCTGCGAAGAGGCACATAGCCCTCGCCGTGCGTCTCGGGCTCACCCCACACACGCCACGATCCGGCCGGTGCGATTTGCGCGATGTGGTTCTCGCGGACGCCACCGTTCGCGTAGTAGTCGATCACCGACCCGCGCGCCTGTGGGGCCTGGATCGCGTCCGGGACACCGTTGCCGTCCCGATCCCAACTCGTGGCTCTGAGGGACACGCCGACGCCGACGGTCCGGCCCGTGATCCCGTTGATCGCGCTCTGAATACTCCCCGCCGCCGAGACGGGCCCGCTGGTGGGCACCGTGACGGTGACGTTCTTGCTGCCCGGGATGTCGGCGACCTTGATGCCCAGAGCTTCGAGCTGCTGCCGAGCCTCGCCAGTGGGCGCGCTGAGCGTCACGGTCTTGCCGCCGGGTACCCCGGCGATCTTCTGCTTGACCGCCTCCAGGCTGTCGATCGTCGCCCGCGTCGACGCAGTGACGTTGACGTGCTTGCCGCCCGGAGTCTGAGCGATCTTCGAGATCAGCGCATCCAGATCCGTGCGCGCCAGATCAGTCGGGGCAGTGACCTCCACACGGCGGTCCTTCAAGTCCTTGATCTTGAAGCCGAGCTTCTCCAGATCCTCGCGAGCATCGTTCGACAGAGTGGAGATCTTGATGGTCTTCTGGTCCGGCTGAGCCTTCAACGCCTGCTGAACCGCGATGAGTTCAGCCATCGCCTCATCCATGCCGGCCGTCTGCAGCAGGATCGACACCTGCGAGGGGACCAGACCGGCATTGTCGGCGAGCTTCGCCGCCTGCTCGGCGGACAGGCCGAAGCCCTCGGCCGTGGAGATCGCCGAATCCCGGGCCGTCTCCATCTGCTTCTGCGCGGCCTGCAGCGCCTCCGGAACGGACTTCCCGCTCGCCTCCGCGTACTGGTAGGCAGCGAGCGCCGCGTCCGCGGAGTTCGTCGACAGACCCTGCAGCAGGTCGTACAGCTTCTGCCCATTGCGGGTGACCGTGGACAGCGAACCGTCCATGTTGAGAAGGGACTTGTTGAAGCCTTGGGCCTCGTCGACGCCGCCCTTCAGCGACTCGGCGGCGTCCGACACGGACCGGTTCAGCCGCGCCTCCGCGGCCGACAGGTTCACCGAGCCGCCGGCCAGGATGTTCAGCGCGTCATGCAAGGCGCGGGCCCGGGAGTCGGCGTCCGCGGTCGTGTCCGATAGGCGGCGCATCGCGTCGGAGAACTTCCCGAACGGCCCCACCGCATCGGCTGCGGACCGGCCGGCGGACCCGTTCACGTCGGCAAGATCGCGGGCATCCTGCACCGCCTGGGACATCTCACCCTTGACGGACCCGAGCGCCTCAGCAGCATCGTGCGCCCGCTGCCCTATGTCGGTGTACATGACGCCGCCGCCGCGCACCGGCTTCAGGTTGATCGCGGCAACGTCCTCCATACGCTTTTGGAGCTTCCCGAGCCCGTCGTCCTGGCTGAGGTATGCGTCGGTGAGCTGCTTGATCGGCACTCCCGCGTTCTTCATGACGTCGACCAGGCGCTCTTTGCCATCCAGGACCTTGGTGTCCATCAACTGCTGGGCGGCTGCCGTACGAACGCTCTCTGTCACGGCACCGTTCGACTCGCGCAGCGCCTGGGTGAGACTGCTGATCCGCGACTGATGCTCGGCCGCAGCCTGGGCGGCCTTCTGCTGGTGGGAGGCGAGCATCGACAGACCAACACCAGCAGCCGCCAAGGCCACACCCCACGGCCCGCCGAGTGCACCCATCAGTCCGCGGGCCGCGCCACCGACTCCGGTACCGATCGCACGCGCTACTCCGGTGATCGGCCCGTTCGCGTTGCGGAACGCGGACGCCATCTGCCCCACCACCGGAATGCGGGTCTGCACCACCGCGAGGGCCTGACCGATCCGGCCAATCGACTGCCCTTGCGCAGCCGCAAGGTGCTGCTGGAGACGCATCTGGTCACCGAGAGACCGGTACGCGCCCACAACAGGCCCGGACACCGTCTGACCGAGCCGCGACATCATGGGCGCGACACGACGTGCCATGAGCATCGCGATGACCGCCGTCTGCACAGGCCCCGGCAGCGCCCCGAACCCGCGCACCAGACCGGCCACCACATGCCCGATCGGGACCAGCGCGCCCGACACGGTGCCCGCGGCGGCGGAGACCAGGTTCAGCGCGGTGACGATGATGTCGAGTGCAGTTCCGCCCGCATCAGCCTCCTCGGCCACATCGCTGATGGCGTCAGCGACGGGCGAGACGGCGGAGCCGACGTTGCGCAGGATGTCGATGAGAGCGCGGCCGCCGTTGATGAGGACGTTGAACCCCGCTGCCGCGGTGTCGAAGGCAAGATCCTTCAGCGGCCCGCCCAAACCGCCGAGCGAATCACCGACCTCGTCAAAGCCCGCCGAGACGGCCTTGGACACGGACGGGCGGGCCAACGTGTACAGGTCATGCACGTAGTCGATGGCAGCTGCCATGCCGGGCGTGGCCGCAGCCATCCCGGAGGTCATCAGCCGCGTGACCTTCTCCAGCCCGGGCGCGGCCGCCGTGTACAAGACCTGCCCGGTGTTCGACGCCTGCGTCTTGAGCTGCGTGACCGCACCCGCAAGGCCCTTGGTCTGCGAAGCGGCGATCTCCCCGGCCGCGCCGGTACGGGCGATCGCCGTGTGCATCTGGTCGAAAGACTCGACACCCTGATGCGCCAGCGCCGACGCACCCGCGAGCGCAGGCTTGCCGACCACGTCGGCGAGGGAACCCAGGAAGTCCTTCTGGGACATGCGGTGCTGGGCCTGCTCGAAGCCCTCGATGACCGTGCGCAGGCCCTTGAAGTTGCCCTGCGCGTCCCACGCCTCGATGCCCAGCTCGGCCAGGCCCTGCTTCATTCGCGCGGTCGGGCGGGACAGGTTGGTGAGCATCCCGCGCAGGGACGTTCCTGCTTTGGAGCCGAGGATGCCGGAGCGGGCCAGCATCGCCACCGCCGCCGACGTGTCCTCGATGGAGATGCCGAGCTGGGCGGCGACCGGCCCGGTGTAGGACATCGCGTAGTAGATGTCCTGCAGCCCGCCCGAGGCGGCGTTCGCCGACGCCGCGAGCACGTCTGCGGCACGCCCGGCGTTGTTCGAGCTGAGCCCGAACTGGTCCATGACGTCGCCCAGATACCGGGCGGCGTCCGCGGCCGAGAGGTTGTCGGCTGCGGCGAGCTGCATCGCAGCCCGCGCGTTCGCGATGGACGACGTACTGGTCTGGCCGGCTTTGGCCAGCTCCAGCATCGAGTCCGCGGCCTTCGCCGCAGACGTACCGGGGATCTTGAGGTCGGCGCCGAGCTCGCGGGCCTTCGCCGCGGCCTGCACCATCTCCAGGCCGGACGCGCCTGTGACCGCGCCCCATTTGTTGATGGCCCGCTGGTACTCGTTGCCTTCCTTCGCGATCTCGGCGAGACCGGCGACGATGCCGCCGCCGACCAGGAGGCCGCGCAGGTGGTGGGCTTCCTGGCGGGCGCCGAGCAGCCCGTGGCGGAGCTGCCGCATCGACGCGTGCCCGTCCGCGCCGACACGGCGCAGCCCGGCACGGGCACGATCCGAGTCACGAGTCAGCGCACGCAGACCCGTGGACGATCCGCGGGCGCCGGTCCCGATCTGGGTGAGGTGCCGGTTGAGGGTGGCGGTGTCGCTGCCAAGGCCGCGCATGGCGCGGGAGGCCTGCCGGATCTCCGACAGGAGATGGGAGAAGTCCGCTCGCGCCTGAACGCTGAGCGTGTACGACGACACCTGCCGGTGCCCCTACCTCCCCGCGCCCCTTCCTCCTAGCCCCCTGCCACCCTCAACCACCCGCTACGGCACGTCGCGGGGCACCAGGCCGATCCGCACCCCGTACCCGTCCGGGCCGTCCGGCACCTGATCCTGCTCGTGCGCGATCAGCTCACAGCCGGTGCAGCGCACACTCGTGGTGACGTACGCGAACCGGTCACCGCCCTGCTCCTCGTCCCACTCCGCGGCCCGAGTCCCGCACTGATCGCACACCGTCCGCTGATAGGCCACGAACGCCAGCGCCTTCGCCCTATCCAGCTCCGTCCAGCGGCCATCACCCGCACCAAGGAACTGCGAGTGCGGAATGCCCCAGCGGTCGCACAGCTCCAACTCAGTGCGGAGCTGTGTGTCCGTGATCAGCCTTTTCCCAGCTCCACGGTGCTGGTGCGCACGATCTGCTGGGCCTGCCACGCCGCCGCAAACAGCGCGTTCGACTCGGCAACCGGCCACGAGTCGAGCAGATCCTGTGCGTCCTCCTCGCTCATGCCCTCCACGACGTTGTACTCGTCGTCGCGCTCAATGTGCGCGGCAGCGATCAGAGCCGCAGGGAACGTCTCCGGATTCCACGCGTCCCCGTCCTCAGCCTGCGCCTCGGTCGGAGGAAACCTCTTGATCAGCCCGTCCAAGATCGGCCGCGGCAGTGCCCTGAACGTCAACTCCACCGCGACGCAGTCGAACATCTCCTGCGCGGTCTCGACCTCAGCCTCGGCCTTCGCCGTCGCATCGCCGTACTCGCGACCGTTCTCTGCATCCGCCATACGGCAACGGGCAAGATCTCGCAGCGTCTCGTCCAGGTGCCGCTTGGCGTCCTGGTCGTCGCAGATCACCAGCGTGTACTCGGGCAGCTGACGGGCACGCAGCCGGGCCAGCTTGGCCGCCCAGTGCGCATCACGGGCAACAGCCTTGGCCGGCGGGGCAGGCGCGGTCTTGGTCTCCGTGGCCACCGGCATCACTTCTCGACCTTCGGCGCCGAGGCGACCGGCACAGCGGCGTCCTGGGTCGGCTTCTCCGTGATCGAGAAGTTCACGGTGAACTTGGCGGCCTCGTTGTCCGTCGAATAGTTCGGCGACCGCGAGCCGATACGGACCGGGAACACGTCCATGGACCGGGAGCCCGCCACGTCGCCCTTGCGGAGGAAGACGACCCAGCCGGTGTCGTCCTTCTTCAGCAGCTGCTCGATCTCGTCGGACACCTTGTCCTCGTAGAAGCCGAGGGAGGAGTCGTCGGCCTGATCGGTGCCGGGGATCTTCGACTCGAACGTCGAGCCGAGGTCGGGTGTTTCGATGGCCTGATTCGACAGCGTCCAGCCGTCGATCGCCGCGATCGCATCCGTCAGGTCGGTGCCGGCCGTGAGCTCGGCGCGGGTAGGGACGTGTCCGGTGTCGGCGACGGTCTTAAGCCACAGGACGCGGGTCACTCCGCGCCGGGAGAACTTCTTTACCTGCAAGGTCTGCTGTCCGATTCCGGGACGGCAGCCACACATCCGAGAGGCCCCGTCCCTCGACGACTGTCGGGGAACCGGCCCAAACCAGTGGCTGGTTGGGCGTCCGCGCGGGGCCTCCACGGTGAGGATGCAGGAGCCCTCACAGGGAGGGCTGCTACATGGTGATCACGATACTGTCGCCTACGCGACGCTCGTCCGGTGTGGCGTAGGCAGCCCCCTCTGTGAGGCCGCAGTCAGCCCGCCTGAAAATCGGAGATCAGGCGTCGGGAGATGCGGGACCTGCACCGCGCGAAGCTCACGGCGGCGTTATGCCAACGTGGCCGGCGGAGGGCCATCTGCCAACGCAGCTGGACTAGCCGGGACTTCTGCTACCGACAGTCACCGACGCTCCAGCCGAGCGACGACGGCAACCCGCGTACCCCGCCCGGAACCTCACAGAGAAGCCGAAACCTCAGGTGCACGGTCAGACAGGCTGAGATCATGGCAAGAGGGTCAGACCATGACTACGGCGCGGCATAAGGGGCGGGGATGGACGACAGCAGCACGGTGCGCGCGGTCGCGATCGACCACAAGGCGGTCTTGCGCTCGCCCGGGCGCGCCCACAACGGCATCCCCGACTTCCTCCAGTGGCTCGACGAGCACGACATCTCCTTCGTGCTGCTCACGACCGACCCGATCGACGCCGAGGCCGCCATGACGGCCGCCGGCCTGCCCGCACCCGTCCTCCACCTGTCCCGCGACGACATCCCCGGCACGCCGAACCGCGGCAGCGGCGCGTGGCTCCAGACGGTCGCCGAGCGCCTCAAGCTGCGCCTGAACCAGATCGTGCTCATCGGCACCTCGGAGCTGGACTGGCGCACAGGCATCAACGCTGGCGTCGTCCACGTCCTCGCCCGCTGGGCCAATCATGTGCGGAACGCGAAGGGCATGATCACCCTGGCGGCCGATGAGCCGGACGACGTCGGTGAGCTCCTGGAGCACTTCCTGTTGGACGAGCCCCGCTGGGCCTTCCGCCACGACGACGCCGCCCGCTCCTTCAAGATCCGCTCGCTGCTGCCTCCCAACGTGCGGTTCCCCCAGGCCTCCGGCCGGACCTTCGAGCTCCAGGACGTCTTCACCCGCGGCCGCACCGTCACCGTCGGCACCCAGGACGCCCGCGACATCCTGATGCTGCGCCTGCTCTCCTCCGCCTACCTCGACGGCACCCTGCCCCACCGCAGCCTCTTCTGCGTCTACCCCAGCAGCTCCCCGGGCCAGGTCAGCCAGCAGCTCGCTGGCTTCCTCACCAAAGCGAAGGTGATGGTCGGCTCCTACTACCGCGAAGATCTCCTCGAGCGCGCCGGGCAGGCCCCGGACACCAGCCTGGAGCGGTGGAGGAGGAGCAGGGGCGAGGCGAGCACGGCGGACATCTCGATCGGCGTCCAGGCCCGCACTGTCCGGATCAACCCCAAGTACCGGGGCAAGCTCAAGGGCAAGACGGTGATCGTCTTCGACGATTTCACCACCGAGGGCAAGTCCATCGAGTGGGCCCGCACTCTCCTGGCCAGCGCCCAAGCGGAACAGGTCATCGCCCTGACCATCGGCAAGTACGGCGCCTCCCGCCACACCGCCTACCAGCTGCGCCCCGGCACGACGATCGACCCCTACAAGGTCAACTACCACCTAGCAGCCACGAACTTTGTGACGACGCCCGTCACGGGAGCCGCGGGCCCGGGCCCCGACGACGCTCTGAAGGTCACGATGTCCCACTTCATCGCCGCCGCGCAGAGCACCAACTGATCCTGCGGGCCATCCGGCCTTCGGAGTCGTCGCCCGACCAGGGAAGCCGGAGCGACCATCCACCCGGCCGCACCCTTCCCGCCCGTACGAGGTCCGTATACGCCATGATGGAAGTGGCCCGAGACACCGCTTCATCCTTCGAACATCCCGGGGCCACGAGTAGAAGGACACCTAATGGACCTCGATATCACCGCTGACCAGCACGATTTGCTGACACTGTGCGCGCTACGCACCGGCGACGCCACCCTCGACTGGAGCCTGCTCGCCCGTAGCGCCCAGAGCCCCGAGGGCCTGGCCGCGCTCATGGACGGACAGCTGCGTGAGGACTCGCGTGCCGCGACCAAGAACCGCCCCCTGCTGCAGCAGGCCCTGGCCGCGGGCCTGGACGACGCCCGTGCCCGCGTCGACGACGAGCTGGCAACAGCAGGCAAGGCTGGCGCGCGCCTGGTCACGGTCCTCGACGAGGACTACCCGGCGAACCTCCGCGTGATCGGCAACCTGCCGCCGTTCCTCTTCTACCGCGGCGAGCTCGATGAGCGCGATGCCCGCTCCATCGCAGTCGTCGGCACCCGCCAGGCATCCGAGGACGGCCTGCGCCGGGCCGCCCGGATGGCCCGCGAGCTCACCAAGCACGACGTCGTGATCGCCAGCGGTCTGGCGAAAGGCGTCGACGCCGCCGCCCATCAGGCCACCCTCACCGCCGGAGGCCGGACCTTCGCCGTCATGGGCACCGGCATCGCCGCCGCCATCTACCCGGCGGAGAATCGCCCGCTCGCAAAAGCCATCCTGGGCGCGGGCGGGGCTCTGCTGAGCCAGTTCTGGCCCACCAGCCCGCCGGCGAAATACACCTTCCCGCGCCGCAACGTCGTCACGTCCGGCACCACCCTGGGCAGCGTCGTCATCGAAGCTTCCAGCACCTCCGGTGCCAAGATGCAGGCCCGCCTGGCCGCCGAGCACGGCAAGCTCGTCTTCCTGATCCGCTCCCTCGCCGACACCCAGCCCTGGGCCAAGAAGATGCTGGACGAGGGCCGGGCGATCCTGGTTACCGCCTCCAGCGACATCACCGACCGCCTCGGCCAGGCCGAGGACATCCAGCGCGCCGGCCAACAACGTCAGCAGCTCGCCCTGGCCGATCTGTGACCGCAGGTCTTCCCGACCCGGCAGGTTTCCCCGACTGCCCGGTGTGCGCCTACGCCGTCACCGGCACCGCACGCCTGTGCTCCGACTGCGCCGGGCGCACTCTCCGGCCCGTCGCCGACAGCCGCTGCCCGGTCTGCTCCCAGGCCGTCGCGCCCGGCAGACCGTGCGGCAACCGGCTATGTGCGCTGCCGGTCTCTCAGCGGGGGTTCTCCCGCGTCGACGCGGTGGCCGTGTACTCCGGAGCCCTCCGCGACAAGATCCACAGACTCAAATACGATGGAGCGCATGGCTGGGCGCTCATTTTTGGCAGGCTCCTCGTCGGCTGGATGGAGAGCCACCCCGAGCAGATGGAGGGCGTCGACCACGTCGTCGGCAACCCGACCGCTCCGGGCCGTCAGCCGATCCAGCACATCGAGGCGATCATGGACGCCGCTTACACCGAGGACGTCACCCGCGCCTTCCCGCTCAGTCCGCCGGGCGCGCACCGTCTGATCAAGAAGACCGAGACGCCCCGCTCGGCCAACAAGAGCCTGGACGACAAACGCGCCGCCGCGACCGCGCACGCAACTGCGCTGACGTGGACCGGGGACAGGGCCGACATCAAAGGGGCCACGATCCTGCTTGTCGACGATGTCTTCACCAGCGGGTCCCAGCTCCAGCACGTCGCTCTCCGGCTCCAGGCGTCCGGAGCCGCCGAGGTCCGCGGGCTTGTCCTCGCGCGCGTCCCCTGGGGCGGATGACCCTGGTCGAACATCGCTCCCGACAGGGGTCGGCATGGAGGCCAGCGGTGCCCGTACGGGCCGCGGAAGCGGTCTGCCTGGAGACCAAGGAGCCCGAACCAACACAGGCTCTGGACCTGCCGGGGCGTCCGTGAGATCTCCCAACTCCATGGACATGCCAACGACTGAGGCAGTCACATGATCCGCCGGAAGGACCTAAGCCTGGTCGTCGCTCGCGTCGGCAGAGCTTTGTCCTCGCGGCGATTCGACTGTGAGGGGCTCCCCGGCAGTATCGGAGTCCTCGAGGATTGAGAGCAGTTCACCTGCGACCTGGTGAGAAGGATCTTCCTTCGCCTCAGCAAGGCGCCTCAACTGGTCGACCACCTCACCAGTGCCAGCACTGGAAGTCCCTTGGAGCGAGCCGGTCCGCAAGAGCGCACGAGTCAGTACCTCCACTGCTCCCTCAATGTCACCCTCCAGCCGCTTCACTCTGCCTTCGAAGTATGCAGTAAAAAGACCCTGAGCGCCTTGCGTCGCTCTCCAGGCCTGCGCCAGCTTCGTAGGCTCCTTCTTTGCCAGCTCGGCGGCGGCACTGCCGGGAGCCAATGTGGATGTGAGCTTCACGATTGCCGACCACAGGTTGCGCGCATGCTGAAACATCTCCCAGAAACCCATGTCACTTTGGACTGGATCGTCGGAAAGGAATCCCTTTTCCGGCATGAGTGATTGCTGTGGGCTGACATGGAGCGACATACTGTGGCCCTTGTAATCGAGCGATCCTGCGTTCTCATCGAAATGGCCAAGTCCCGCTGCCTTGAGTCGCTGGCGCACATTCACTGGCGAAAACTCTCGCCGTAGCAAACGGTCGTCGGCTGCCAGCCACCTCTCAGCCTGTCCTGCCTCCCGAGAGAAGTCCAGGAGCAGGTTTTCGATCTCCATGACATCGCGCATGGCATCGAGTGCTACGGCCACATAGCCGGAGAATGTGGCCTCCAGCGCAGTTTCAAAGTCGGCCAGTGCACGCTTGATTAGTGGGGCCAGGGTTCTCAACTTGGGGTCACGGTGGAAGGCCAGCATCAGCACTGCCATCATGCGTAGCAGTTGATCGGCACCGCTCAAACGCGCATCCCCAGCGAGCGCAGCAGAAGTCGCCGTCCTGCGTGTGTGAGCCCGGCTTAGCACCCTCGACAAGACTGGTAGGTCCTTGCTCAGGGAGTCGAGGGTCTCGTCGTACCGGGGTATCTCTGTTGCCACCCTGATCCCTATCGTTTGTGCCGAATTCTGGATTGCTGCGGATTGAGGTGAGGAAGGACTCACGCCGGTGGAAGCAGAGCGACGACATCTGCGTCAGCGTGTACGCGTTCGGCATAGTTCGCCAGGTGCCGCTGGCTCGAGGCGTAGTCAAGTCGCTCACGCTGTCGTTGGAGTCGTTGTTCGCAGGCGTCGATGATCTGTCCCCACTCGTAGACCCAGATGCGGATGCGCCCGTCATCATGGATGCAGTTCGGCGGCAGCCCGTTACTGTCCATGGTCCAGGCGAAGTCCTCGTCGATCTCGTTGCCAACGAGCCAGAAGTCCCAGCGTGTGCCCTCGTCGTGCCGAAATCGGTCGTCCTTGATGACGGCTCGGGCGTAGGAGCGCACTTGCCCGGCTTCTGTCTCTCCGAGGCGAACGCTAGGGCGCTTCAGCTCGACGACAAGATGGCGCTTGGTGGATCCGGCGCCGATAGTGCCGGAGAGCATTAGGTCCAAGCGTCCGTTTCGTCCGTCAGTACGCCGGACCGGGCGCCGTGATCGAGGGACGGTTGGGCCATCGAGGAAAGCCAGGTGGCGATTAAGGGCATCCGTCAGGCCGGTCTCGGAGACGGCCTCCGCGTACTCATCACCGAAGATCCAGAGCTCCTTCTCCAGCATGCGGTGGAGTTGGTCCTTCTCGCGCATGCCACGGCGTGATTCCGGATCGAACAACAGCTGCTTGAATAGAGCAAGCGCGTCGATTCGGTCGACCACCAGAGCATTGGCGGAGATGAGGTGAGGCAGTGTGGTCTGGTGGACGAGAGCCTCTAGCCGCTCCCGGTCGGAGACGGTGAGATGGAACAGCTCATCCAAAATGCGAGGCATGGCAGCCGGCTGGCGTCGGAGAGCTTCGCGTAGGAGCGTGAGTTGGGTTCTACGACTGAGCTTTGTTCCTTTCAGATGCCGCCTGACGGTGACCGCCACATCATCAAAGGTCTCTCGCTCTGCCGCCTCGGTCTCACTGGCGGGCTCTCCGCTGTATGGGTAGATTTCCTCTTCGATCCAGCGCCTGACCTGGTCTTGAGTGATCTCTCGCTCGCGCTTGCGGAAATAGATCCGAAGCTGCTCCCTTGCGGCAGTGACGGCACGTCCGAGGGCAGAGTCGCTGTGCTCGAACTCGCCCTCCAACATTTCGTGATCGGTGAGATTGGCAAACTTGTCCCACATCAGGTAGGCGCTGAAGTGGAAGTCTGGTGCCTGGACACCGGCGCTCAGTGTCATGCGATGGACACCGTTGGCGTCACAGATCAGCAGTTCCCTTTTGGGCGGCTTGATCTTCCACTCAACGATGCGCAGTTGCGGCTGGGAAGCGGCGGCGTCGACTTCGTCGTCCAGGGTTAGAGGAAGCTGCTCCTGGTGTTCAATGGCTTCCAACGGGTTGAGGGGGCTTCCTCGCCAGATGACTGTGACGTCGGGATACTTGCTCAGGTAGATGGCGAACCGACATGTCATCTCGTCGTGAACCCGCGCTTTGGTCAGCCTGTTCTTGCGTGGGGCGTCGCCTGTGACCCGTACGACGGTTCCGGCGGGCTCCGTGGTGGCCCCTTGAGGATCCTGTTCGAAGTCGGTGGCGCCATCGGTAAACCGAACGGCCGTGCGTTCTCGATGTCCAGCCGAACCGTCAGCAACAGTGGTCCACTGGGCAGTAGACCCGAGGGCCAGCACACGAAAACGCCCGTAGCCGTGGCGTCCATGCAGCTGCCTACCACTGTGGGTGCCGGCGGCTCCGCGTTTCCAGGAGCCTCCCATCCCGCTGAACGCTGCTGCCACGGATTCGCCGGGGATGCCGTGCCCGTTATCTTTGATCACGACAGCTTCGACACCGTCGAACTCGTTCAGTTCCACGTCGACACTCACGTCATTGGCGTCGGCGTCCAAGCCGTTCCAGATGAGTTCCTCGACTGCCCCCAGGGGATCGTGACGTCTTGCCACGTTCTCCAGGAAATCGGGCATTACCTTGACCGGGATCCGCACCCGGCAAGCATCGCACGAATGGGAACGACAAGGGACGAAGTCGTCAACAAGTCTCCGAGAGCACGGCGACCTACTCGCGCGAGGTGGCGCTGATTCGGTACCGCTGTACGCTCGTCGCCACGTTGGCGGTTGTATCGGTGCCTTCATCGGAGTCCAGTTCTCGCGCCCACACCTCGACCTTGGATACGTCGAGGGGGTAGCGCCAGTCACCTGAGGCCGTCCGCTCCAGGATTGCTCGTCGTCCCCGGTCGGCCATCCACTCCGCCTGATCAGTACGTCCAGCAACCGACGTCAACTGGTAGACCAACTCGGCATCCTCGGACGTATCAGCCAGCGGTGCACCGCCCACCGGCCCGCCGAGCGGATACAAGATGGTGTACGGAACATCGGCAGGCCCCCCGTCCACCGAAGGCAGAGACCCCAGACCGCACGGTCGGCCCGTCGCCTTCACGATCAGGCTCTGGAGCGCCTTGGACACTGGCGCACGGTCGATCATTCGTCGGCCTCGGTGAAGAACGCGGCAGCGGGCCCGTCGATGGACAGCGCGCCGTAGGGGCACAGGCCCAGCGCATCCCACTCCGGCATGCCGGGAGTCGTTAGCACGGACAGCGATCGCTCGCCTTCGTCGTCCAGAAGCTCGGCGACGACAACAGCTCGGGCCAGCATGCCCCGTTCGTGCTCGGCCAGGACCTCGGCGAGCGATTGCTCAATGTCCACGGTCAGCGCACTCACAGCGCCTCCGTCACGGCGTGCCCGAGTGCGCGCACCAGTACTGGCCCGGTCTGTTCAACAGCCGGTCCCAGGTGCGGATACGGCGGCTGGTTGTAGTGGCGGCCGAGGCTGTCGACGCCGACGAACCCGAACTCCAGCCGCCTGCCCTGTGGAGCATTGGTGCCGACTTCGGCAACGATCACGGTCCCTGCCCTGTGCACATCGGACTGCCACGACGCCCGGTACTTGCCGGTGATCACCCGCGGTCCGGGCCTACCGGACGCATTGCGCTGTACCTGGACCACCAGCGTCTTCGCCCCGTGCCGCATCGCGGTCTCAGCCGCGGACACCGCTTCCTTGCCGCCACGGTTCAACGCTGCCGCCAACTGGGCTGGACTCTGAAACGTGCCGCCGCTCACCGCGCCACAGGCTTCCGGTTGTGCTCCTCCAGCCACACCGTGCGCAGCACAGGGAACGATGACACCTCACCCAACGCCGACACCCGATACGTACGGCCGACGGCCTGCTCGTCACGGGCCTCAACGATCAACACGGTGTCGTTCTCCCACACCTCCGGAGCCCCAAGAGGCAGCAGCATCCGGTACCCGGCACGCGCCTCCTGGACGTACGCGCCGTCCTGCCCTGACCCCTTGCTGCGGATCCGCTCCTGGTGCGCGTACAGACCGGCCTTGTCCTCGTACACGACCACTGGTGTGGCTGGCACAAGGTCACCCGTTCCCGGGTCGAGGATGTCCTCGCCTCTGCCCCGGCTGACCTTCACCTTGTCCGGCATCAGATGGCGCTCCGCGAAGCGGACGAGCCCGGACTGATCAAGCACCCTCAGCCCACTCCCTCAGCTGCGCCAGCATGCCGCGGGTCAGCTCACCCGGGCGCCCATCCAGATCGTCTCGGTCGAGAACGGCCTCGTCGAGCTTCTGCCAGTTCACCGCATCAAGGAAGCCGATCACCACATGCCGAACGTCCGCCGGCTCCACGGTCACCTCAGCCAGACCGTCGAACTCCACACCCTTCCAGCCCTGTTGCACGTACAGGGTGACCTCGGGGCCCTCGTCGACGGTCTGCGTGATCCGGTACGCCTCTACAGCCGAGGCGACATCGTGACCGTCGATCTCGATGACCGCGGACTCCTCGGGGCGGGCAGCAATCCGAACGCGGCGGGGCTCCAGGTACGTGCTCATGAAGCCGACCTTAGGTGCGCGAAGCTCAGCCACTCCCAGGAGAAAAGGGGAGTACTGTACGGGTCACGGCGGCACGAACATGAGCGGTGCACTCCGTATCCTGGGCATCACCAGCCAGGGACGCACGGCACGGCAGGTGGAGAGTTCAGGGCTTGAGCTGATCTCGCACGTCGTTGTAGACCGGCGTGACTCCGACCCGTTTGAAGAACTCTCCCATGAGGTCGAAGACAATGTTCCAGGCCCACTCGGTGCAGCCGTGGCCAAGGCAGCGGTCAGGGAAGAACGGGTTTCCCTTCGGGAAGAAAGGATTCCCAGGGAACTTCCCCTCCAGTTGCCTAGCGATGCCCTTGACGGCCTCGTCCTCCGATGCCCCTACACCGATCTGCCACTCAGGCGAGTAGTGCACCAGTGCATTGCGTAGTTTCACGACCTGTGGCGCGTTCTGGAAGGGGCCTTTTCCGGTATCGAAGGGCTGTCTCCGGAGCAGGTGAAGCACCAACTGGACTCGATCCAGAGTCGAGGGCCCTCTTCTGTCCCCCCAAGCCTTCATCAGGGCAGTCAACGCTTCCCGCTCATCCTGGCCCAGTCCGCCGAGGGCACCTCCCAGTTCCAGGTTGGAATGCGAGGAGGATGCGACCAACTCATTGACCGATGCCTCCATGAAGGCCACCGAGGCCAGGATGGAAGCGCCAGCGGTGACTGCTCAGGTCGTTGATTACGCGTGAGCGGGTGGCAGCCAGGGGTTTCCGGCGAAGAGGTCGCGGAGCACGGTCAGGGGGTTGAGGTCGTG